>CANJAW010000036.1:0-12749 GCA_947472215.1 Chitinophagaceae bacterium | reverse complement strand
TGGTGATTCCATTACACAGGCAGGTGTGCAGCCTAATGGTTTTATCGTAAAAATGGACAGCATCATCCGACAATCCCATTTATCTGATTCAATAGAATTGGTTGGCGCTGGAATTGGTGGTAATAAAGTGTATGACCTCTATCTAAGAATGGAAGATGATGTAATGAAACAACATCCGGATGTGGTGGTCATTTATGTGGGTATTAATGATGTATGGCATAAAGCAGGTTCCGGAACTGGAACTGATGCCGATAAATTTGAAAAATTTTACCGCGCCATTATAAAAAAATTGCAGGATAAAAATATCAAAGTGATAGTTTGCACCCCTTCTGTTATCGGTGAGCGAAATGATAATTCTAACCAGCAGGACGGTGACCTGAACTACTATAGTAATGTCATTCGTGGCATTGCGAAAGACTTGTCATTACCATTATGTGATCTTCGTAAAGCTTTTGCAGATTATTTGAAAGGTAATAATCCTTCCAATAAGGAAAAAGGTATTCTGACTGCTGATCGGGTGCATCTAAATCCAAAGGGGAATTTATTGGTAGCGGCCGAAATGTGGAAAATTATACAAAATAGCATTAACTAAACACTAGGTTGCTTGGTTTTTTAGTATGAATTCTGAGCAGTTTGTCTGCAAGGTTATTGCTATGCATCCCGTCAAAGAATAGATTAATTATAAGTAAATACTATGAAACGTTTCGGTTGTTTTTTATTTGTCAGTACTTGTATGATGTTAGTTTCGACTGCTCAAAAAATCATTCCCTATGTTTCGAAGGTATGGGTTGCGGATATGGGAGATGGCCGTTATCAAAATCCTGTTCTTCATGCCGACTACAGTGATCCCGATGTGATACGAGTAGGTAATGATTATTACTTGATTGCCTCTAGTTTCAATGCAGCACCGGGGTTACCTATTTTGCATTCCAACGACTTGGTGAATTGGTCCATTATTGGGCATGCATTTAATCAGCAATTCCCTATGGATCATTTTCGAAAAGTTCAGCATGGAAATGGCGTGTGGGCCCCTGCTATTCGGTTTCACAACAATGAATTCTATATCTATTATCCTGACCCTGACTTCGGTATTTACCTCACCAAGGCAAAAAACATTCTCGGTCCCTGGACTGCCCCTGTGTTGGTGCTGGCTGGCAAAGGGCTTATTGATCCTTGCCCACTTTTTGACGCCAATGGCAAGAATTACCTGGTGCATGCACTGGCAGGTAGTCGTGCCAGTTATAAATCAGTAATTCTGATTAAAGAATTGAATACTGCAGGTGATCAGGTAGTCAGTGAGGGTGTCTTGGTATATGATGGCCATGAGTTGGACGCCACCATTGAAGGACCTAAAATCTATCAACGCAATCACTACTACTATATTTTTGCTCCTGCTGGTGGTGTGGGAACAGGTTGGCAAACTGTATTGCGTAGTAAAAATATTTATGGTCCCTACGAGCGAAAACAGGTACTGGAACAAGGCACTACATCCGTTAATGGACCTCACCAAGGAGCATGGGTCCAAACCCAGTCTGGTGAAGACTGGTTTCTTCATTTTCAGGATAAAGAAGCCTATGGAAGAATATTGCATTTGCAACCAATGAAATGGGTGAATGACTGGCCAGTAATGGGGTTACATACCAATGGTGATGGAAGGGGAGAGCCCGTTGCAACTTTTATAAAACCAGCTGTTGGTAGAATCTATCCTATTTGTACACCAAAGGAATCCGATGAATTTAACGAAAGTGCATTAGGCCTTCAATGGCAATGGAACGCCAATCCAGCTATCAATTGGGCATTTTGTTTTCCAGCAAAAGGGGCACTTAGATTAAATAGTGTGTTAGTGTCCGATACAATAAAAAATTTATGGGATGTTCCAAATCTGTTGTTGCAAAAATTTCCTGCAGAAGAATTTTCTGCAACCACTAAATTTTCATTTACACCAAAAACAGTAGGTGAAAAATTTGGGTTAGTAGTTATGGGAATGAATTATGCCAATATTATGGTTGCCAATAAGATCGATGGCCTATATATCTGTTATGGAAAATGTGTTGAGGCGGATAAGGGAAAAAAGGAAAATGAAATCCAATTTACAAAAATAGTGAACGGCACAGACCTTTATTTTAGGGTTACTGTGCTCAAGGGTGCTTCTTGCACATTCAGTTATAGCATGGATGGTAAACTGTATACTCCTGTCCCCGAAAAGTTTACGGCTACTCCTGGCAGATGGATTGGGGCAACAGTGGGTATGTTTTGTAACCGAGTTCAAAACATCAATGATGCCGGCTTTTCAGACATTGATTGGTTTAGGGTAGATCGGCCATAATAAGTTCAATAATGGCGTTTTGATGGTTCCGGTAGGACCTAAGTTTGAATGTTATCGTTATCGGGAACGTTTGCGTAAATAAAGACCTTTCAATAGCGTTCTTCCTTAATAATTAATAGTAAAATTGAATACCCAAACGATTATTATTACCTTATAATCTGTGTCTTTTGAACTTAATTTGTCGTAATAGCTAGTCGCCCTGTTAAGTGGCTAGAAATTTTCCATTTAATTTCATAGTCTTATCATAGATTATTTGGACCGTATTTGGTATAAAAAATCTGAGCAACAGGTAAAACTGGCTTCATTTTTTATGAATTATTGGAGGAAGTCAATGGAAATATCAAAAATTGGAAAGCTTACATGACTGGATGATTTTCAGCCAAAAAATTAATAACACTATGACGTTTAAAAAAATAATTTACCTTCTATTCTTCCTTGTTAGCGTTTATGCTTACAAGTTACCCGAAAAAAGGGTTACTGTCTTTTTGATAGGCGATTCCACTATGGCCGATAAGCCGCTAGAAGATAATCCTGAACGTGGCTGGGGACAGTTATTCCCCGTATTTTTTACCAAAGAGGTGATGTTCCAAAATCATGCGGTTAACGGAAGAAGTACCAAAAGTTTTATCAATGAACATCGATGGGATACCGTATTGAGTAGGCTTCAGGAAGGGGATTACGTAATGATCCAATTTGGCCACAATGATGAGAAGCTGGAGGATAGTACCCGCTCTGCTCCTGCTCATACACTTTATAGGGAAAATTTAATTCGATTTGTAAAAGAAACCAGAAGCAAGGGAGCCATTCCTATTTTACTTACCCCAGTAATGCGAAGGAAATTTGATGCTGCAGGAAAATTTATTGATCAGCATGGGGATTACCCCGGCGTGGTGAAAGAGGTATCGGCTTTGTTGGGTGTACCCATCATCGATTTACACAAAAGCAGTGAAACCCTTATTGTTCAGGAAGGGATAGAAAATTCAAAGCGTTTGTACTTACATATTCCAAAAGGGCATTTTAAAAAATATAAGGGCAACGGGGAAGACAATACTCATTTTAGTGAATTTGGTGCGGCCTCTATGGCTTCATTGGTTTGCCAAAGTATTGTTGATCAAAAATTACCGTTGGTAAAATACCTTCAATCATCCGGATTTAAGGGGAAGTTTCAATTTGAATTACCAAAGGTGTATGTACCCCATTTTAAAAAAGATACCGTTAATGTCTTGAATTTTGGTGCCGTTGCCGACGGTTTGACTTTGAATTCAGGGGCTATCAACCAAGCCATTGAGGCCTGCGCAAAGAAAGGTGGAGGAACCGTGGTCATCCCTGCTGGATCCTTTGTAACGGGACCTATTGTGATGAAAAGCAATATTAATCTTCATCTGCAAAAAGGAGCACTCGTTATTTTTACTTCGGATTTTAATCAATACCCATTGGTTATTTCTTCCTTTGAGGGTGTCGATGCTGCCAGATGCCAATCACCAGTGGTGGCTGAGCATTTAGAGAATATTGCTATTACCGGCGAAGGAATTATGAACGGAAATGGATTTTATTGGCGCCCTTTAAAAAAAGAGAAAGTCACCGAAAGTCAATGGAAAAACCACCTCAAGCAATATGGCGGTGTATTAACTGAGGATGGAAAAAATTGGTATTCCTCCCCAAAGTCGTTGAAAGGTTTCTTAACCAATAATATCGGAAAGATTGCTCAAGGAAAGACCCTTTCAGATTTTGAAGACATAAAGGATTTCCTTCGCCCCAATATGATTCGCATAGCAGATTGTAAAAATATTTTACTTGATGGAGTAAGTTTTGAAAATTCCCCTGCATGGACCACCCATGTATCAATGAGCGAACATATTACTATTACCAACGTAAGCGTCAAAAATCCTTGGTATGGCACCAATACCGATGCGCTTGATCTGGAAAGTTGCAAAAATGCAGTTGTCGAAAATTGTCATTTTGATACAGGGGATGATGGTATCACTATCAAAAGTGGAAGGGATGAAGAAGGTCGTACAAGAGGGATGCCAACTAAAAATATCATAATCAACAACTGTGTTGTGTATCATGCCCATGGAGGTTTTGTGGTAGGGAGTGAAATGAGCGGAGGCGTAAACAATATGTTTGTAAGCAATTGCACTTTTATAGGAAGCGACATTGGACTTCGATTTAAAACTACCCGTGGACGAGGTGGAATAGTGGAAAATATCTATGTAAACAACGTTACTATGCTGGATATCCCCGCCGAAGCTATTTTGTTTGATATGTATTATATGGCCAAGGATCCGGTAGTGTTGGCTGGTGAAAAAAGAGAACCCCTTAAAGTGGAGCGCAAATTAGTCGATGAAACGACCCCTCAATTCCGCAATTTTTATTTTTCCAATCTTACCTGCAATGGCGCGGCAAAAGGGATTTTTATACGAGGCATACCGGAAATGCATGTTAAAAATATTGTTATCGAAAATGCAGTTTTGCAGGCCAATGAAGGCATAGATATCCAAGAAGCCAGCGGCATAACCTTAAATAATGTTACGATGATAAGTAAGAATACCAGTCCTGTTGCGTATGTGCTTAACAGTGATAACATTACCATCAATCATTTGAAATATGCCGCTGGTGCAGAACTGTTGGTGCAAGTGCAGGGTGAGCAATCAAAGGATATAAGGGTATTCAACACCAGTATTTCTGGAGCTAAGCAAAAGGTAAAAGCTGATTTTGGTGCCAGTGAAGCAGTAGTAAGTTGGAAGTAATAAATTTCCCTTCCTTACTTTATCTGCTATTCGACTAGTGTAAAAAGTTAAAGTGGATATGTTGTTACTGGGTAGAATGGATAATCAGATTTGTAAATGTTATTTAATTATATAAAAATGAAAAAATTACTGACCACTTTTATTGTATTGCTTGTATTGGTTCAATTGGGCGCTGCTCAGCAAAAGCCTTATTCACAGCAAATGGCGCAAACTGCTATGAATTTATGGAAAGATTCTTTTTCGATGGGTGGCAATCCCGCACGTTGGAGCTACGACCAGGGAGTGATTTTAAAAGGTATCGAGGGGGTATGGAAATTGTACAATAGTGATGTTTATTTCAATTACATACAGCATAGTATGGATCATTATATAAGAGAAGATGGGAGTATAAAAGATTATAAACGGGATGAGTTTAATATTGATCACCTCAATAACGGAAAGGTCGTAATGTTTCTTTATAATTATACTTGGAAGCCCAAGTATAAAAAGGCAATTGATTTAATGCGTGGTCAACTGAAGGATCATCCAAGAACAAAAGAAGGTAGTTTTTGGCATAAAAATATTTATCCTTGGCAGGTATGGCTCGACGGGTTATACATGGGCCAGCCATTTTATGCAGAATATGCAAAATTAAATCATGAGGATACTGCTTTTAATGATATCGCCCGTCAATATATTTTGGTTGAAAAGCATACCCGTGATCCAAAAACAGGATTGCTTTATCATGCCTGGGATGAAAGTAAAGAACAACTATGGGCCAACAAGCAAACTGGTACATCTCCCCATTTTTGGGCAAGGGCCATGGGCTGGTATGGGGTAGCGTTAGTAGATGTGCTAGATCATTTCCCTATTAACCATCCTGGAAGAGATTCTATTATTGGAATACTCAATCGTTTTGTAAAAGCGGTTACAAAGGTTCAAGACGATAAGTCTGGCGTATGGTTTGATATTTTGGATTTACCTAACCGACCAGGAAACTATAAAGAGGCCTCCGCATCTTCCATGCTCGTGTACACGATTGCAAAAGCTGTTAGAAAAGGATATATCCCTGAAAGTTTTTTGAAGCAAGCAAAAAAGGGATACGAAGGAATTGTCAAGGAGTTTATTGAAGAAGATGCTGCCGGACAAACCAATTTAAAAGGTACGGTTACGGTATCCGGGTTGGGTGGTAAGCCATATAGGGATGGTAGTTTTGAATACTATATGAGCGAAAAGGTGAAAGTCAATGACCCAAAAGGTATTGGTGCATTTATTATGTGCAGCGTCGAAATGGAAATAGCTGCATTGCCAAAGCCGGGTAAAGGGAAACAAGTATTGTTAGATGCTTTTTACAATAATGAATGGAGAAAAGAGCTCTATGGCTTTGAAGCCCGCAGGCACTATACTTGGGATGATACGGAGCATGGAGGCATTAGTTTATTGGGAAGCATTTGGGAAAATTATGGAGCTAGCGTATCAACGTTAGAAAAGGAGCCTACTGCTGCAAACTTAAAAGGAAGCGCAGTCTATTTAATTATTGACCCCGACGGACCAAAGGATAACAAAGCACCTAATTATGTTAATGAAGTGGCAGCCAAAAATATTGCAGACTGGGTTAAAGAAGGGGGCGTTTTATTATTGATGGCAAATGATTCCGCCAATTGCGACCTCCCTCATTTCAATAAGCTAGCCAATCAATTTGGTATCAATTTTTCGGATAAAAGCGTTAACATGGTATTGGGTAGTGAATTTGAAACAGGGGCTGTTTTTAACAATGTTGCCAATCCTGTATTTATAAATACCCAAAAAATGTATTTAAAAGAAGTAAGTGTATTGGAAGTAAAACCACCTGCAACCGCTTTGATAAAAAAGGGTACTGATATTATTTTTGCTACCGCTAAATATGGCAAGGGAACAGTTTTTGCAGTGGGAGATCCCTGGATATACAATGAGTATACTGATGGAAGAAAAATTCCTGCGGCATTCCAAAATTTTTCTGCTGCTAATGAATTAGTGCATTGGTTACTTAAGCAGTCAAAGCCTTAATGGGTTATTGAATTTTCAAAATTGTGAAAGTCTAATAAGTATGAAATTATTTAAAAATATACTCTTTTTTGCAGGATGTGTATTCTTGTTTTCGGAGCACATATTTTCGCAGGATATTGTTATCGTTTCTCCTGATGGAAAGGGGGCATTCAAAACAATCCAGGCTGCAATCAATAGTTTGCCGGACAATGCAAAAGCACAGCGAGTGATTTTTATAAAAAGTGGATCCTATCAAGAGAAGCTATTTATTGATAAAAATTTTATCACCCTAAGGGGAGAAGATCCGAAAAAAACGCTGGTAACCATCTCGTTGGCAAGGGATGAGTGGCGCTGCAATAATAAAGACGATTACGGTACTGCGGCTATTAATTTAAAAGGCAGGGATATTACTCTTGAAAACCTTTCCTTCATTAATTCCTATGGAAAGGATGTAAAAACTGAAAAGAGTATTCCTTGTGCGACCGAAAGTACTGGATCAAAAATCATCCAGCCATCCACTCACCAGATGGCATTGCGTTCTTTTGCAACTACCCGACTTAAAGTGATCAACTGTATATTTAGGGCCTGGGGGGGGGATACCGTTAGTCCGTGGAATACGGAGGACGGGATGTTTTATTTTAAAGATTGTGTTATGGAGGGCGGTGTTGATTTTTATTGTCCTCGTGGATGGGCACTTGCCGAAAATTGTACTTTTATCTGTCAAAAAAGTGCTGCGGCAATTTGGCACGATGGTTCTAAATACCAATCGAGTAAAACAGTGCTGCTGAACTGCAAGTTTAAGGGGGATGATAATTTTAAATTAGGTCGTTTTCACAAAGATGCCCAATTTTTTCTGCTCAATTGCTCTTTTGCCAGTAATATGGCAGATGTTGATATATATTTGGTACCTACCAATAACAAAATTGTTTGGGGTAGAAGAGTGTACTATTATAATTGTCATAAGGAGGGCGGAGATTTTGCATGGCATCAAAATAATTTGCCCGCAGACTTTGGCATCAATGAATTTAATGTACCCTGGGTGTATGATTATAAATGGAATCCAATTGCTAACGATTGGGTAAAGGAGTTGGAAACAAAAGTTGAAGCTACACAGTCAACTAGTTCCGACTTGGTTGCAGATAATATGTTGCTGTACCAACGAAGCAATGGGGGATGGCCCAAGCATTTTAAAGAGCAAAATGTAAATTACAGGAAAATTTTATCGAAGGATGAATTGGATTTCTTGCGAAGCGGGTATGAGGAAGGGATAGATGCAACCATTGATAATGAAGCCACTAACAAGGAGATTCGTTACCTTCTGAAAGCGTACAAAAAATCGACTGACAAAAGATACCTTGAGGCAGCTGAAAAAGGCATTCAATACTTGTTAAAAGCACAGTATAAAAATGGGGGATGGCCTCAGTTTTTCCCCGATTTTAGTAGTTACCGAAGTGAAATAACCTTCAATGACAATGCGATGGTCAATGTGTTAAAACTGCTGGACGACCTAGTAAATAAAAGAAATGATTTGGATGTTGTCAATACATCGTATATAGTGCAAAGTAAAGATGCTATCAAAAGAGGTATTGATTGTATTTTAAAAACCCAGATAAAACAAAATGGCAATCTGTCGGCTTGGTGTGCACAGTACGATGCCCAAACACTGCAGCCTGCCAAAGCAAGAGCTTACGAACTGCCCTCCATCAGCGGGAGTGAATCCATTGGAATTATCCAGTTTTTAATGACGATTGACCATCCTACGCTTGAAATCTCCAATGCAATAAGTGAAAGTATAGCGTGGCTTGATAAAGTCAAAATCAAGGGGTTTAAATTTGCCTGGGCCGATGCACCGAACACCCCAAAAGGAAAAGATAAATTCTTCTTGGCTGACAGCTCCTCCACTATTTGGGCAAGATTTTATAATCTCAATACCAACGAGCCATTTTTTTGCGGTAGAGATGGTGTTCCAAAAAAGACAATTGCAGAAGTGGAATATGAAAGAAGAACAGGGTATGCATGGTATGGTGAATGGCCTTCAAAACTATTGTTAGTAGACTATCCAGCTTGGAAAGCCAAGTGGAATAAATGATAACTTGAAAAGAGTACGCTTATATATTTAATAACACTTTTACTAAAAAAATAATTAATTAAAATTTCATGTTACTTTCTAAATTCAATCTGAAAAACATTGATACGAGCAATGTATCTGTTTCTGATGAAAGTCTGTTCGCATTGCCGGAAAAAGTATTGCAATTTGGTACCGGCGTTTTACTTCGTGGCCTACCCGATTATTTTATTGACAAGGCAAATAGAAAGGGATTATTCAATGGAAGAATAGTGGTGGTTAAATCAACAGATGGCGGCGATGCAGCAGCATTTGACAAACAGGATGGATTGTATACTTTATGTATGCGTGGCCTAGTTAATGGGCAACCCGTTGAAGAAAATGTAATTTCTTCTTCCATTAGTCGCGTATTGTCAGCTGCTACCCAATGGGAGCTGGTGTTGAAATGTGCCCATAATCCAGAGTTGACTATTATCATATCCAATACTACCGAGGTAGGCATTGAGTTGGTAAAGGAAGATATACTCCACCATCCACCCACCTCTTTTCCAGGTAAACTATTGGCGTTTCTACATGAACGGTATAAGGCCTTTGATGGGAGTGCTCAATGTGGTATGGTGATTGTTCCAACAGAATTAATTTCTGATAATGGAAAAAAATTAGAATCGATTGTATTCGAATTGGCTCATCTAAACGGGTTGGATGGAAATTTTATAGATTGGTTGGAACAACACAATCATTTTTGTAATTCATTGGTAGATAGAATTGTTCCCGGTAAACCATCGGCTGACAAAAAACAATTGTTAGAAGCACAGTTGGGTTACCAAGATGACTTGATTACCATGAGTGAGGTGTATAGTCTTTGGGCCATTGAGGGGGGGCAACACGTTAAAGATATATTGTCTTTTGCGTCAGCAGATGCAGGGATTGTCATTACTGATAATATTACCATTTTTAAGGAACTGAAATTAAGGTTACTAAATGGTACGCATACACTCAGTTGCGGGGTGGCATTTTTAGCGGGCTTTTCTACCGTTAAGCAAGCTATGAATGATGCAGTACTAGCTGCTTTTATAAGAGAATTGATGCTTACTGAAATTGGTCGGGCCATTCCTTATCCGATTGCCGAAACCGAGTCGTCAATATTTGCCGAAAAAGTGATTGATCGGTATAGCAATCCCAGTATTGATCATCAATGGATCAGCATAAGCCTGAATTACACTTCCAAGATAAAAATGAGGGTAGTGCAAGTTTTACATCGCTATAATGAATGCTATGCTGCCGTTCCAAAAAATATTTCCATAGGATTTGCGGCTTGGTTATTATTCATGAAGGGAGTAAAAAAGGAGGGCAATATTTATTGGGGTGAGTACAAGGGTCAGCTCTATCCAATAAAGGATGAAATGGCCGGGTACTTTTTTAACCATTGGCAAAATTTATCACCCTCTATTCTGGTAGAAACGGTTTTAAGTGACACCAGTTTATGGGATACTGACCTGACAAGTATTCCCGGATTTACCACTAGCGTCACCGCTAACTTAGAACAAATAATGCAGCAGGGGATATTAGCTGTGATTAACAAAGAGACTATTCATGAAGGTTAAATTTTAAAAATGAAACAGCAGGTTTTAAAAATTCATAAAGATGATAATGTACTGGTGGCATTAACCAACTTGTTAAAAGGAGCTAGTATTGTGTACGAAAATGAAACGTATCAATTGGTAGAGGATATCAATGCCAAGCATAAGTTTTTTATACATGATATGAATGCCGGTGATAAGGTTATTATGTATGGGGTGTTGGTGGGTACAGCACAAACTTTTATTCCAAAGGGGGGATGGATGTCGACTGACAATGTGAAACATGCAGTAGAGCCCTATGCTTGGAAAAAATCAACTTATCAGTGGGTAGCCCCGGATATATCTAAATTTAAAGGCAGAACTTTCAATGGTTATCACCGAAGTAATGGAACGGTGGGTACGGCCAATTACTGGTTGTTTATCCCCACCGTTTTTTGTGAAAACAGAAATATGGATGTAATCAGGGAAGCTTTGCATAATGAATTAGGGTATGCAGTAACTGATAAATACAAGCAATATACCCACCAGCTAATTGAGTCTTTTAAGAAGGGAGAAGTGATTGATAAAGTAAATTATTTTGATACCATTGCAACTCCCGCTTCTGAAAGGCTGTTTAAAAATGTAGACGGAATTAAATTTTTAAATCACCAGGGTGGATGTGGCGGAACTCGACAGGATGCTGCAATTTTGAGTAAGTTGTTGGCAGCCTATGCCAATCATCCCAATGTAGCTGGTGTAACGCTTTTAAGCCTAGGCTGTCAGAATTTGCAAGTGGCTGATTTTACGAAAGATGTAAAAATACTGCATCCAGATTTTGATAAACCATTGTATGTTTTTGAACAACAACAATCACAGAGCGAAGAGCAACTTATTGCAGATGCCATCAAAAAGACTTTTGAAGGGTTGATAGAAATTAATAAAATTGAGCGAAAACCTGCTCCACTAGATAAATTGTGTATTGGGGTGAAATGCGGTGGTAGTGATGGGTTTAGTGGCATTTCTGCTAATCCAGCGGTAGGCTATACCAGCGATTTGGTGGTAGCATTGGGTGGCAAAATTTTATTGGCAGAATTCCCTGAATTATGTGGGGCTGAGCAAAATTTACTAGACCGAACCAACGATGAAGCCAATGCGGAAAAGTTCATTCATTTAATGCAAGCGTATAGTGAATCTGCTTTAAAAGTAGGTTCTGGTTTTCATATGAATCCCTCTCCTGGAAACATTAAAGATGGTTTGATTACCGACGCAATTAAAAGTACCGGTGCTGCAAAAAAAGGTGGTACATCTCCTGTAGTAGATGTATTGGATTATACCGAACCGGCCACTAAGCCTGGCTTAACGTTGGTATGTACCCCAGGCAATGATGTGGAAGCCACCACAGGAAAGGCGGCAAGCGGTGCTACCTTAATATTATTTACTACCGGCCTGGGTACCCCTACGGGCAATCCGGTTTGCCCAACTATTAAAGTATCAACCAATACTAACTTAACCAAACGTATGAACGATATCATTGATATCGATACTGGTCCAGTAATTGAAGGTGAAAAAACAATTGAGCAAATGGGCGAAGATATACTGGAGTACTGTATTAAAGCAGCCAGTGGAGAAGTAATACCAAAAGCAGTATTATTGAACCAAGATGATTTTATTCCATGGAAAAGGGGAGTTAGTCTGTAAATTACCTTTTTTAAAAAACTTATTCATAATAGTTAACAGCTTGGTTTTCTTTAATAGTAATATCTTTGCCTGAGTGTAAATTTCAGATCCAAAGTATAAAAAGAGTATGAAAAAATTTTTAGACGAGAATTTCTTATTACAAAGTGAAACGGCGAGGCAACTGTATCACGGTTTTGCAAAGGAAATGCCTATCATTGATTACCACAATCATCTGATTCCTGAACAGATAGCCAATGATATCAATTTTGAAAATCTTACCCAAGTTTGGTTATACGGCGATCATTATAAATGGCGCGCCATGCGAAGCAATGGGATTGATGAAAAGTATTGTACTGGTGATGCGACGG
>CANJAW010000035.1:0-12762 GCA_947472215.1 Chitinophagaceae bacterium | reverse complement strand
TTAATTTGTAATTAATGTAATAGGTTGTCCTACCAATTTTTTGAGGTTTTAGCATATCTGCATCTGTAAGTTTTTTTAACCAGGATGATGCAGTTTGCCTATGTGCTAATCCTTTCTTTTCTAACAATTCAATTTTAAGATAAGGCATCATAAACATCAACTGTAGCAAATCGAAACTAAAGGAAGCACCTAAAACTTCCTTCATTCGCTGTTCATATTCATTCTTCAGTAACAACATGTTTCTAATTTTTCGAGTGGTCATTTGTGATGTTTCAATTATTGCAGTTAGAATATACATCACCCAATCATGCCAATTTTCTTTTTCTGTAACACCTCTTAATAATTGATAATATGCTGATTTATATTTTACAATGTAAGCACTCAAATACAAAACTGGTTGCGTTAATAATCCCTGTTGTACTAAATATAACGTATTTATGATTCTTCCTGTTCGACCATTGCCATCAGCAAACGGGTGTATTGATTCAAACTGATAGTGAATGAAAGCTAATTTTATTAAAGGGTCAAGCGTTGAAATATCTATATCATTAATAAATCTCTCTAAAGCTGAAAGCTTATCTCTTAAAATATCTTCACAGCATGGAGGTGTATATACTACTTCACCATTTATTGCATTTTTTAATGCAGTTCCAGGTGAATTGCGGATACCTGATTGATTTTTCTTAATCGTCTGCATAATATCAATCATCGTATTACCTAGTAACAAATTTTTTTGTGCTAGCATTTTTTCCAAACCTACATACATAGCCTCTTTGTAGCTCAATACTTCTTTAGCAGCATTACTTGCATTATCGGTTTCAGATGTGGCTTTATATAGTTCGTCTTGTGTAGTTACAATATTTTCAATGGCAGAACTGTCTTTACTTTCTTGAAGTACAATAGTATTTATCAATAAATTAGGATCTGGAAGCGAAGCACATAAACCGTTCAATTCACCTAAATAGCGAGCCGCTATTGCTAAATGTCTTAATATTTCAGGTGATTCTACAAAGTTTGCTGGTGGCAAATCTGGTAGATCATTAAACGGTAGGTTTTTATTATAGGCCATTAATGGTGAATTATATGATAAATTTCGACACGCACATTGCTTTTATAGATATCAATTCGACATGAATAAAATGTAATGACGAAATTATTGTAATTTTTCGACATTTAAAAATATTTATGTCGAATAATGTCCTAGCCCCCTCTCTCCGCCCAGATCTTCTCCAACATATCAGCAAACTGGTCCCCAGACTGGTGTGACGGGGATAAAAAATTGATGAAAGTAGTCTTAATTAATTCCATTCTTTAATCGTTTTATAAATGGCATCACTAATTTTTTTTGAAACACCCAATTCATTTGCATAAGTCTTCCAATTCAAAACAATAGATTCAATCTCTTCAATCATTTGAGCTGCAGATTTACATTTGATTGATTTACCTATAACAAGCATATCCTCTTTTTTAATCCCTTTTCTTTTGCCATTAACACTCAATGAATGTTGACTTACCCATTGATGGTCAGTCTTGTAAGCATGGCATACATCATACGCAGGTGCTAATTCCCATGATTTACCTTGTTTTAATATAAATGCAAAATTTTTAGTATGGACCACACTAATTATAGGGTATTTTACTATTGATTATCAGTTAGTTAGGTTTCAACTGCGCACCAAATTGCGCACCATGTAAGTTGTTGATAATCAGCTATTAAATATTTCCTTGTAAATCCTTTCTACCGCTGCAAATTCCTCTTCAGTAATCTCCTCAAATTGTTTTTTTCTTCGATTGGGGAATATTCCTTTGTTTTGATGCAGGTATGTGATAACGTTACTTAACTGCTTATCTGGCATGTCAATCAAATGTTGTAGTTCTTTTTTTAGTTCATCATAACGTTGCAGAAAATATAGTTCTTCAAATAAATCTTCTTGAATTGTTGAAAATATTGCTTTAGCAAGGTACTCACTTTGACTTGTTAAATCGGGGTATCTATAGTAGGAGCAAACCTCATCAGAATTGTCAATTCTTAACTCCCCGTTTTCCAAAATGGAAAATTTAACACGTTGCGACAATGGTTTTGAATAACTCTCGAGTGCCATATCGTATTCAGACATATGCTGTAGCATGTGGACAGAGATCGGGATAACAAGCCCTTGCTCCGCTATTCCATCACGTGTAAGCATGTCGTGAATTAGAAAACGGTGAATACGCCCATTTCCATCTAAAAACGGATGAATAAAAACAAACCCAAATGCAATGATTGCTGCGCGAACGATTGGTGGCGCCCCCGTTGATTTCTCTTCTAAAATGCTGAGTCCATTCATCAAAGAGGATAACAAATCTGGCGGTGGACAAACATAATGATACATTTCTTCCCCGCGATAATTCGTCTGACCAACATAGTTTTGAAAATCTCGAAACCCAGGTTGAGCATAACGGGCATCCACAATCGCATTCTGAAGGCTCGTTAATGCCTTTTCGGACATAATATCTAAAAATGGTTGTTTACCTGCTTGATGTAGTAATCGTACAAATCGATCCACCCGATCAGGTGATGGTTTTTCACTTTCAATTTCGAATGACGATCGAGTTTCTTTCCTGTATAAATATTGGCTTGCTCGCTGGAATATTTCATATGGATAATCGTCCTTTAAGCCTTCCAATTCTTTAGTTATATCTTTAGCAACTAACTCTTTTAAAGCTTGCGTTTTTCGCACAATTGGACAATATTCAGATACACCTATTAAATTGTCATTTATTCTCCAACGGCTATTTCTAATTTGCATTCCTGTGACATATCGTTCTGGGTCAAGCAAGTCAATATAATTGCCACCTGCAATGGCTTCTATTTTTAACTCTCTCTGGGTTAACCATTCATACAAATAACCCATTCTTCTTGAATAGCGACCAGTCGGTCTCTCTAGGATATAATTAGTAAGTTCTTGCTGCTCAATCCTAAAAAATATCAAACATAAAAGATCAAGATTCAAATCATCATACTTTAACATAAACTCTATATGGTCAAACACATCATCCCTTTTGGGGGCGTATTTGGGTCCATAAGTTTGATCAATACTGCCATCACTTGCAACTTCAATTTTATCCCTAGTACCGATGTAGGATCTATGGGTTATTTGAACATTTGATAATTTAAAATGTGATGCTAGCCAAAGACTTCCAGCTTTACGTATCGCCATAAACTGCAGTAAAATTAGTATTTATGCAGTAAAAGTAATATAAAATATCTAATTATAAGTAAATTAAATAAAATACTTCCTGTAATGATTGCAGTAAAAGAAATACTCTTGAAGTAAAATGAATATTAACCAACTAAATCGCAGTAATATTGTTTATGCCCCCAATCAAGAAATCATCTCTATCATATCAATTATACAATGTATCGACTTCTTTTTGGGACAAACAGGTAACCACTTTACCATCTCTCGTAGGTTAAACTCACGAAGTTGATCTTTCTCTATGCGCAAGTCTTCGACCAAAAAAGCCATCGCTTGTTGCTTACTTCGAAGATTGATGCCTGCCGTTGTAATCACCTTGTCGCAAAGCGCCTTTTCGGGACTAGCAATTAAAACCGTCTGTGTTTTAGTCAAGGATATTGATTGAATACCCAGAGGATAATAAGCTATTGGTAAATGTGTGAAACTATAGACTGCATTTTGAACCAGGATTTTTTTTGCCATTTTCGGCGTCACGCTTGAAATCTCAAAAACTCGCTCTGGAATCAATCCCCAATGAAACAAGGCTGAATCTAATGAAATGTAACTGGGTCCGTACAAATGATTTGCGATTAAAAATGGCTCAGGTGTTATCGTACTTACCAAAGGAGATGTCATATATAGTCCCCTTCTCAGTTGAACGAGAATTCCCTGATTGACCATTTCCATGATTTTGTCATACGGTCGACGATACCCCCTTAGCAATCCAAGAAGTACTTGGGTGCTAATAGGCTGATCGCTATACTTTGACAAATCCATTCTGTAATCCATTTGTCAAATATAGTATAACAATTCGGAATATATCCGAATTGACAAGCTATTTTTCACATATAATATAAATTTTAATGCACCTATTCGGAAAAACAGTCATTTCGTGAGATAGCCAACCGCAGTTAATTGGTTTGAAAAAATCTCTATTCTTATACTCAGAGTATAAAATTGTGCTTGTTTTTAAACCTGCGTAGCTCCATGATCAGCAATTGGGGGAACAATTATGCGTTCTATTGTACAAATTATAGAATTTTCGTTGTGCGCTTTTTAGACTATGCAATAAGTTCTCAATAAATGATATTTCATTCATTATAATCTAAAATAAACTTTTATGAATGTTTTTTCATTCATAAATAATTAATTGTAAAACTTGCTCACAAATTAATAATTGTTTATTTTTGAATTGAATTTCATTCATTAAACAATAAATTAAACTATAATGCAGTATTTTTCATACAATAAGTATCATTCAATGAGCGATCATGCTTTAACTGTTCAAATTGGTTCATTCATCAAGCACCATAGGTTGACTCAGAACAAGACCCAAGATACATTATCACATGAAGCTGGAATAAGCCGTTCCACCTTAAGCCTACTTGAGCGAGGAGAAACTACTTCACTAGCCACTCTAATTCAAGTACTACGGGTGCTAGATCAATTACAAATAATGCAAAATTTTGAACTTGTACAAGAAATAAGTCCAATTACCTTAGCAAAAGAAGAGCGAAGCAAACGCAAAAGAGCTAGAAATATAAAACCAGCGAATGATAAAAAATCTAATTGGTAGACCATGAATACAGCGATTGTGAAAATATGGGGAACAATGGTGGGAGCCGTAGCTTGGAATGATGAACTCGGTTACTCAACTTTTGAATACGACTCAAAATTCAAAGAAAAGGGATGGGAATTAGCCCCATTTCAAATGCCTTTACGTTCCAAAAAAAGAATACATAGTTTTCCGGCCTTACGCAAAAAAGAAGAGCCTTCTCTTGATACATTCAAAGGGCTACCTGGCCTTTTGGCAGATGTTTTGCCTGACCAATACGGTAATGAGCTTATAAACTTATGGTTAGCGCAACAAGGGCGTCCCATGGATAGTATGAATCCAATTGAAATGTTATGCTTTATTGGCAATAGGGGTATGGGAGCATTAGAATTTGAGCCTAACACCTTATCAGAAAACAAGAGCGCTTTCTCCATAGAAATGGATCGTCTTGTAGATGTTGCTCAAAAAATACTCAATAAGAAACATGCATTTGTCACTAATCTTAATACGAATGAGGAAAAAGTAATGCTAGAAATTCTAACAATCGGAACCTCTGCTGGTGGAGCAAGGCCAAAAGCTGTTATCGCATACAATGAAAAAACTGGAGAAGTAAAGTCTGGGCAAACCAATGCTCCACATGGGTTTGAACATTGGTTAATAAAATTAGACGGGGTTAGCGATGTACAAGTCGGTGCAAGTACAGGATTTGGCCGGGTTGAAATGGCTTACTACAACATGGCCATCGCCTGTGGCATAAAAATGATGCCTTCCAGATTATTGGAAGAAAACGGAAGAGCGCATTTTATGACCAAACGATTCGATCGCGAAGGGCCTAGCGTTAAACACCACATTCAAACCTTTTGTGCAATGAAGCATTTCGATTTCAATCGAATCACAAGCTTTAGTTACGAACAATTGTTTCAAACACTTAGAGAACTAAAACTACCTTATTCTGAAGCTGAACAATTGTTTAGAAGGATGGTTTTTAATGTACTAGTATGATACTCCCCAATCTTTGGACAGGTTTTGCACTTAGTTAAGAACTAAACTTGCGCGCTTCATAATAAATGATTGCGTCTTTTGTTTTTCAAATATAGCGATTTTACTTGCAATCATTTGTTTTGAAGTGCAAGCCCGCCCGGCAGGGCAAGGTTGCATATCAGGCTGCTTTTTTTTCATACTCATCTTTTGGTGTGGTGTAATCCAGTGATTGGTGGCCCCTTTGCTCATTGTAAAATATAAAATACTGTTGCAGACCTTTAAAAAGGCTAAGCCCATCTTCATAAATATATAGGTAAATATGTTCATACTTCACCGTTCGCCACAATCGCTCTATGAATATGTTATCAATAGCCCTGCCTTTTCCGTCCATACTTATTTGAATTTTATTTTCCTTCAAAAGATCTACATAAACTTCACTTGTAAATTGACTTCCTTGATCACTGTTAAGTATTTCCGGTTTACCATTTGTTGCGATTGCTTCCTCAACAATTTCTGAACACCATTGTGCCGTCATTGTATTACTTACGCCCCAGCCTACAACATACCTCGTATGTACATCGATAATGGCACACAAATACATGAAACCATTTTTCATAGGTAAATAGGTAATATCTATTTCCCATACCTGGTTACTTCTTTCAATTGCTAACCCTCTTAACAAATAGGGGTATTTATAAGCTGTAGAATCTATACGAGTAGTGCGTGGTTTGCAATACAGCGTTTTCCAACCTTGTATTTTCATCAGCCTCCTCAACCTTTTTCTATTAATTTTATAGCCCTTTAAAATAAACAATACCAGTAGACGCTCTAATCCATAAAAAGGGGTTTTAAAGTATTGCTCATCCAATACGCGCATTATAGACAGATTTTCTTCACTTTCAGCCACAGGCTCATAGTAAAAACTACTGCGATTAACCTCCAACAGTTCACATTGTTTTACAACACTCAATTCAATATATTTTGAGTCTACCAACATGCGTCGATCCGTGAGAGATTTTACAATAGCTTTTTTTTTAGAAAATCATTGGCAACTTTCAGTTCGCCAATTTGTGCATACAATGCTTGTATAAGCTGTTCTTTTTCATCAAAAACGCTTCCAGCACCTTCCTTTTCAAACACAACAGCGGAATTTGTTAAAAACTCCTTTTTCCAAGTATTAATCTGTGTGGGATGCAGATCGTATTTTTTACTTAATGCTTCAATGGTTTGTTGTTCCTTGATAGCTTCAATACATACTTTGGATTTAAATGCCGAACTAAATTTCCGACGACTAATTTTACTCATTTTTTCAGATTTACAGGTTTTTAAATGTACTATTTTCTATTTTAAGTACCTGTCCGAAATTTGGGGAGTATTATATTCGGGAGATAAATATTTGCAGGTGGAGATAGATCCTGCATCCAATAATAATTATTTGAACTTGGGTACAGTGCAACTGGTAGCGGTGCCGTATGCATTCAATGCGGCTACGGCAGGCAATGCAACTACCGCCACTAAACTAGCTGCCCCAAAAAACATTAATGGAGTAGCATTTGATGGCAGCGCAGATATTTCGATTGCTGCCGCTGCATCTGCTGAACTATTAACGGGTACCAATATAAAATCAACGGTAATAGCATCTAGTTTAACGAGTGTAGGCACCTTAACTAATTTAACGGTAAGCAATCCAATAGTAGGAAGTATAACAGGTAATGCAGCAACGGCGACTACAGCTAGCACTGTAACGACCAATGCGAATTTAACAGGAGATGTGACTAGTGTTGGCAATGCTACGACGATTGCTAATAATGCAGTTACAACGGTAAGAATAGTAGATGGAGCAATTACCAATGCAAAAGTTACAGATGTAGCAGCTACAAAAATTACAGGAACCTTACCTGTTTCCAATGGCGGTACAGGAGCTGCAACGCTTACCGGATTAGTAAAAGGAAATGGCACAGGAGCAATGACAGCTGCAGTAGCTGGTACAGATTATTTAACACCCACTGGAAGTGCTGCTGGATTAACCAACTTTCCAACATTCAATCAAAAAACTACAGGCAACGCGGCCACGGCTACTAAATTAGAAACACCAAAAAACATCAATGGAGTTGCATTTGATGGAACTGGGGATATTACGGTTACTGCGGATGCGGGAACATTAACTGGTAATACTTTAAAATCAACAGTAACGGGTTCTAGTTTAACGAGTGTGGGCACATTAACTAATTTAACGGTTACCAATCCAATCGCTGGGAGTGTAACGGGTAACGCTGCCACCGCCACCAATTTAACAGGACTGACAACAAGTGTGGCTACCCTAAATAATTTATCCGGTGTAAACACAGGTGATCAAACCAATATTTTGGGTAATGCTGCAACGGCAACAAAATTGACTACTGCCAGAAATATTAACGGAGTATCATTTGATGGAACTGGAGATATTACGGTTACTGCGGATGCGGGAACATTAACAGGTAATACTTTAAAATCAACAGTAACGGGTTCTAGTTTAACAAGTGTTGGTACATTAGCTAATTTAACGGTTACCAATCCAATTTCTGGAAGTGTAACGGGTAATGCTTCGACTTCAACCAATCTAACAGGACTGACAACAAGTGTAGCTACTCTAAATAATTTATCCGGTGTAAACACAGGTGATCAAACCAATATTTTGGGTAATGCGGCAACTGCAACAAAACTAGCTGCAACAAAAAATATCAATGGAGTTGCATTTGATGGTAGTTTAGATATTACGATTGGAGCGGCAGCAGCTGCAGAACAATTAACAGGTACCACCTTAAAATCTACCGTAACAGGATCTAGTTTAACGAGTGTGGGTACCTTAACTGGTTTAACGGTTACCAATCCGATAGCAGGAAGTATAACAGGTAATGCGGCAACAGCTACAACAGCAAGTACGGTAGCGACGAATGCGAACCTGACAGGTCCAGTTACTTCGGTAGGAAATGCTACAGCCATTGCAAACGGAGCAATCATTAATGCAATGCTTGCCAATACAGCAGTAGCCAATTTAACTGGCACCAATACAGGGGATCAAACTACTGTTACAGGTAATGCAGGTTCAGCCACCAAATTAGC
The DNA here is from genome assembly GCA_947472215.1 of Chitinophagaceae bacterium. Lineage (GTDB taxonomy): Bacteria > Bacteroidota > Bacteroidia > Chitinophagales > Chitinophagaceae > Ferruginibacter. The sequence goes on along the minus strand of CANJAW010000035.1, from coordinate 3,906 downwards.
AACCCCAAGAAATATTAATGATGTTGCGTTTGATGGTACTGCGAATATAACCGTAACTGCGGATGCAGGAACTTTAACAGGCACCACCTTAAAATCTACCGTAACAGGCTCTAGTTTAACGAGTGTAGGAACGTTAACCAATTTAACGGTTACCAATCCAATAGCAGGTAGTATAACAGGTAATGCAGCAACAGCTACAACAGCGAGTACTGTAACTACGAATGCAAATTTAACAGGTCCAGTTACTTCGGTTGGAAATACTACAACCATTACAGATGGAGCAGTTACAACTGCTAAAATTGCGAATGGAGCAGTTACAACAGATAAAATTGCAGATGGAGCAATTACGAATGCAAAAGTTACAGATGTAGCAGCAACAAAAATTACAGGAACTTTTACTAGTGCAACCGTTAATGGCAAAGTTATAGTAGGTGCATCATCAGCTGCTTCCTCTTCAGCAGTATTAGAAGCAAGTTCAACCACACAAGGTTTTTTACCTCCACGAATGACATTTGATCAAAGAAATGCTATTTCATCAGCAGTAGCGGGCTTAGTGGTGTGGTGCAGCGATTGTGGAAGCAATGGCGAACTCCAGGTATACAATGGCACCGCATGGAAAAATATGACCGGAGGAACGGCATCAGTTCCACTACAGGTTGGTTTTGCATACCAAGGAGGTAAAATAGCATATATTTTAGTTTCTGGAGATCCTGGTTATGATCCAAATACACCACATGGATTAATTGCTGCAGTGGCAGATATTTCTACAGGTGCTCAATGGGGATGTGCTGGAAATTTATTTCCAGGAGCAATAGGAATAACTGCAATAGGAACAGGTGCAGCAAATACAGCAGCTATTATGGCAGGATGTAATACACCAGGTATTGCAGCTGAACTTTGTGGTAATTTAGTAGAACAGGGATATAGTGATTGGTATTTACCAAGTAACGATGAGCTAAATAAATTATATATAAATAGAGCGTTAATTGGTGGTTTTGTGAACAACAGCTATTGGAGTTCCACGGACGCTGAAGCCAACGCGTGGTACCTGTATTTCGGCGATGGCGTTCTGTACTACGGCCCTAAGGATAACCTACTCCGTGTTCGGGCAATTAGGGCTTTTTAATAATCTTAATCAGGATGTTTATGAAGATTAACTATTTAGTATTACCAAAAATCAAGCACTTGTTAAAATTCATGGCCTTATACTATGAGTTGGCATTTTATCGGGAGCTACATATAATGAACTGTGCTAACTTCTGCGCTAACTAATCCCTCAAAAAAAACTTATTTCCCTTTTCTGCGCTAGTTTCAATTGTAGCGGTATAGAAAGAAAAAAGTATATTAAAATGGTATAATGATTAAGCCTAAAATAGAGGGCCTTCAATTGTAATTGTGTGCAGCAGCTTTAGTTTTGCTGGAGCTTATTTGAATGGATGCTCCAATAACCACCTGAACGGCTGATATGGTTTTTCAGTTTGTAGTTTAAATTTCTCAATACTGTTTTTTATATAAGCAACTGCTTCCTCTACTGAATCGGTAAATAAAAACAATTGCGGATCTTCTTCAGATATAGTTCCTGCATTTTTCATTTGATCGATATGGGCAATCAGTTTTTCATGAAATTCGGTGTCGAAAATTACGATGGGAAATTCCTGAATCATCTTGGTTTGAATGAGCGTAAGGGCTTCAAAATATTCATCTAGCGTGCCAAATCCTCCAGGCATCACTACAAAGGCAAAGGAATATTTTACCAATAAAACTTTTCTCACAAAGAAAAATTTGATGTTGACCCACTTATCTAGATAAGGATTTGGTTTTTGTTCGTGTGGCAGCTGAATATTGCAACCAACGCTTCTTCCCCCCACTTCCCTAGCACCCTTATTGGCGGCTTCCATAATGCCGGGCCCACCACCGGTTAAAATAGTAAAACCCAACTGGGCAATTCTACCCGCCAGTTCTTCTGTTTTTTCGTAAAAGGGATGCCCGTCTACAAATCTTGCCGAGCCAAATATGGTAACACAGGGTCCCAAAAAGTGTAGTGCCCTGAAGCCCTTAATGAATTCAATTACCACCCTGAGGGTAAAAATCAATTCTTTCCAACGGCTCTGGGGGCCGGCTAAAAATTTAATTTCTGATTTGGTCATACTGTATAATTCACTCAAACTTAGGGAATATTTTTTTATCAGGGATTATTATTCTTTGCTCGTATTTTCTGGTAAGTGGGTATCATTCTTTGGGTAAATAACGGTCTATAGGGCTACCGGAATTCCATCTGCTGGAATTATTTTCCATTAAATAGAATGATTGTCGACTCGTGAAATCATATACTATTTACAATCAGTCTATTATATTTTGGCATAGTACTGGTTATCCATTGCCAACATCAATTTTCCCATCCAATATCTCTTGCAAGAAGGGGGAGCCCAATAAGCGGCTATGCTGATTTACCATCTTTCTTCCCCATTAGCTGAATTACAGTTTACTGTGACTCAGGAAGCTACTGCATTTTAATAATTTAATTTTTTCCCATAATAGCTCAACTATAATTTTTAAACTCTTTTTAAAATGGAACGATTTTCGAGCCAACCAACGCCCCAGCTTTCATTGCTTGCCATAGATGATGAAATGTCTATACAACTTATTTTGCAACATTTTTTTAAAAATGATTTTTTAGTCAATACCAAAAGTAATGGAAAAGAAGCTCTGGGTTGGATGCAAGATGGTAATATACCAGATATTATAGTGGCAGATATCAACATGCCTGAAATGGATGGATACTCGTTTATTGAACAAGTGAGGGCAAGCGGTTTTTTAAAAAAAATCCCCCTATTGATGTTGTCGGCCAGTGAAAGTACCGAAGTTAAAATTCGATGTCTTCAATCCGGTGCAGATGATTTTATTGCTAAGCCATTTAATCCAAGGGAATTAGCTGCCAGAATGAATGGTATTCTTAGAAGGTCGCGTAAAAATAATTTTTCTTAAACAATCATGGTGAATCAGTTAAAAAAAATTGCGGTAATCACCAGAGATAAAGCCCTTGCCCAGCAGGTGAAGGGTGCTTTGGAAGATGTATACGAATTATATTTTTTTAATAATGGGCAGGCGTTTAACGAAGCGCTTAAAAGTGAAATTATTTTTAGTGCCATTATTTCAGCAGATGAATTGAACGGTTCAGGTGGAATACCCTTACATGATTACTTAGCCAGTTTCGGACATGGACTTATTCCTTTTATTTTATTGATGGACCAGATAGATGACGAAGATCGAAAATTAGCGATGCAGGATCATATCGCAGAGATATTCTCAAAACCGCTTAACAATAGTGAATTTCGATTAAGGGTTACTTATTTGGTTGAAAACTGGATGGCACAAAATCCTCAGTCTTTAATTCACCCACCTTATAAAATCCAACAAATTAAGCGCATTTTTGATATCGCTTTTTCAGGCTTGACACTGCTGTTGTTAAGCCCCATTTTTGGCATCATAGCCCTGCTAATAAGGCTGGAATCGAAGGGGCCTGTTTTCTATTATTCCTTAAGGGTGGGCACGGGGTATAAGATATTTAAGTTTTATAAATTCCGCTCCATGTATACCGGTGCAGAAGCAAGGTTAAAAGATCTTTCCCATCTCAATCAATATAACGAATCGAAGTCCTGTAACGAGGGGGCGTCAATTGTTTCAGCAGCATTGTGTGGGTTTTGCAGAAAGACTGGCAGCGTCTGTCAAAATCCATTGTATACAGATGATAGCGTTGTTTGTGAATATCTCTCTAGCCAGCAAAATGAAAATATATCTTCCTCGGCGTTTATTAAAATAAAAAATGACCCTCGAATTACCCGTGTTGGTAATTTTATAAGAAATGCAAGCCTTGATGAACTGCCGCAATTATGGAATGTTTTTACG
>CANJAW010000034.1:0-12843 GCA_947472215.1 Chitinophagaceae bacterium | reverse complement strand
TTTAGTTATCTAGAAATACCAAAAATTTCAGCTAGTCAACAAAAAAGCTGCTGGATTACTTATACCAACAGTGCTGTTCATGAAGTGTTAAAGACAGGTTTTGAGAAAAGCCCCATGTTTCAAGGCCGTATTCAGGGAACTGGCCCAAGGTATTGCCCAAGTATTGAAGATAAAATCAACCGTTTTGCTGAAAGGGATCGTCACCAATTGTTTGTAGAGCCGGAAGGATTTAATACAGTAGAAATTTATGTGAATGGCTTTTCTTCCTCCTTACCCGAAGATGTACAGCACAAGGCATTAAGGTTGGTTCCGGGTTTTGAAAATTGTAAAATGTTTAGGCCTGGTTACGCAATCGAATATGATTTTTTTCCACCCACTCAGTTAAAGTTTAGCCTCGAAACAAAAGGAATTAAAAACTTGTTTTTTGCAGGTCAAATAAATGGCACCACCGGTTATGAAGAGGCTGCTTGTCAAGGGCTTATGGCAGGAATCAATGCTCACCAAAAGGCCAATAATGGAGAACCGCTTGTGTTAAAAAGAAGCGAGGCTTATATTGGTGTGTTGATAGACGACCTTATTAATAAAGGAACAGACGAGCCATATCGCATGTTTACTAGTAGGGCGGAATTCAGGACCTTGTTACGTCAAGATAATGCAGATACCAGACTAACAGAAATTAGTTATCGTTTAGGGCTGGCTTCACAGGAAAGAATGGATAGGGTTAGGGTTAAATCAGCATCTTTTGTCTTGGCAAAAGAGGCGTTGGGTAAGCTTTCTTTGGAACCGGATGAGATCAATCCATTGTTAGAAACAATGAATTCTGCGGTAATTGCAACTAAGCAAAAGGCCGTACAAATATTGTTAAGGCCAAATATTGCACTGGCTGATATGGTTTCAGCTGTTCCCGCATTACAAATGGCCTTACATGAGTTTGATCGAGAAACACTAGAACAGGTAGAAATTTTGACGAAGTACGAAACGTATATAGACAAAGAAAGGGAGCTGGTATTAAAAATGAGTCAGCTAGAAGATCTTTTGATTCCAGAAAAATTTAATTATGATAAATTAGTTTCACTAAGCAATGAGGCTAGACAGAAATTTACAAAAATCAGACCCCGAACTTTGGGACAAGCTTCGCGTATTTCTGGCGTTAACCCAAGTGATGTTCAGATATTAATGGTGTTTATGGGAAGATAACCCGACAGCCACGCAAGTGACTGATTTACAATTAGTTGTGCGCCAGCTGCTATGGACAAAGGTTATTTTACACAAAATTTTATAATCAAAAAAGTATTTTTCAAACAATATGTTACTTAATTTTTCAGCTGAAACAACCAAAGAGTTTGTGTTTGATAAGGTTGCGGCCTATTTGCAACAGCAAGCTATTGGGGTAGACAAACAAGATATTTCACGACCTTGGGGAGGGTTTTTTGTACTAGATGAGACAGATGCAGAAAAGTTCATAGCGCTATATTTTCCTCATCTTACCAAGGCTGATTTGACAATAGCGGGTAAATTAAGCCCCAAAATATTGGTGGTAGCCCCAGAAAAAAGGCTGAGCTGGCAATATCACCATCGCCGGGCTGAAATTTGGAAACTGATTGGTGGTGTTGCCGGGGTGATAACCAGCGACGATGATGAGGAAAAGGAAACCAGCCATCTAACTATTGGAGATATTGTACAGCTAAAGCAGGGAGAGCGCCACCGTCTTATTGGGCTTACAGGTGGATGGGGAGTAATTGCAGAAATTTGGCGACATACCGATCCGGCTAACCCAAGCGATGAAGATGATATTGTAAGGGTGCAGGATGATTTTGGAAGATAGTTAGCATAATCCAACAATCGGTGCTTGGCTTTGTTTATGGAATAATAATTCCATTTGTCATTTTTTACACAGGAGTAGACACAATTTTAATAAATTTAACCTTAAAAAAAGTATGAAACAGATTCTATCATTAATTGCGATTACTGCTATTTCTTTAAGTGCAATGACAGGTTGTGCACAAGATAAAAGTAAACGCCCAAGTCCTCCAGCGTCGGTAACCGTTACCACCCAAAAGGGGGCAACCATTAGTATTAATTATAGCCAGCCCTCTGTAAAAGGAAGGGTTATTGGAAAAGAAATTGCTCCGTTTGGAGAGTTATGGAGGACGGGAGCTAACGAAGCGACCGTTTTCGAAGTCAATAAAGAAGTAACCGTTGCCGGAAAAAAAGTAAAAGCTGGAAAATATGGTCTGTATACCATACCTGGTGAAAAAGAATGGACGGTAATTTTAAACAAGAAATCAAACTTGTGGGGATCAGATAATTATAGCCAGACAGACGATGCCCTGCGTTTTGTAGTGGTGCCGGTTAAGTCTAAAGCATTCACAGAAAAAATGACTTTTTTAATCAGCACCGCGGGTACTGTTTCTTTGCTTTGGGGAGACGTGCAGGTTGATTTTGGTGTAGAATAATTATTGCAATTAATTTAAAAATCCCCGCTGAAATGTCAGCGGGGATTTTTAATTCTATCAATTGGTAAAAAACTTGTTATAAAAGCAATGTTTTTGAAATTGGCAAACCATTATTTATCTAACAGGGGATGATAAATTTTCTCTGCAAACTGTAACACTTCTTTTTTATCCAGTGTCATGTGTTTAGTTTGTTGGTTTTGGAACATGGCCATCTGGTCTTTATAATGTCGCGAATCTGGGTGTTGTGATGCTCCAAATGTGTTGACGGATTCAATAATGGGGAGCCCTGATTTTGGATATCTAACAAAACAAATATAAGCATCACCGGTGGTGATATTCTTTGTTCCATTAAAATATGGTTTACTGTATGCGGCAGCAAGAATATCTGGCAAACCATCGCCAGGCCTTGCGTCATCACCCCGCGCTAGCTTCTGAATGTCACCCAAATTAAGGTCTACCGTACCAAAATTTTTAAGCATATAATCATTAATATATTGAAAGGTTTCCACGCCTTCTGCTTTTGAAAGCTCTCTAGTAGGCCCGTTCTTAAGCTTCTTGGAGATATAGTCATATGCTAATAAAAAAACAGCCGCGCCCTTACTATTAACAACCGCCTTGTGATCCCAATCTTGCAGATGGGTAATTACCTCTTTCAACAAAGGGTATTCGTTGGCGCTTAAATTTAACAAGCTATCGATGCCATATGGAAACATGAAATGTGCCGGATATTGCCGATCAAACTTTATTTTTTTAAAATGTTCATAGTCCATTTTATCTACCCCTACCATTAACTCATTAACCCTAAGGCTGCGGTTATTGTTGTAGGTTTCAAAACCGTCTTTGAGGTCATACTTAGCAGGGTTCAAATTGGATTTTTCATCAGTAGCCATAAAGGGAGAATGGTTGGTGTTAAATAAAAAACCAGAAGCAGGGTTGGTATATTGTGGCAATTCGGCAACGGGTTTAAATTTGGTCCACAGTGTGGCGGATGTATTTCCAGGCAATGTTCCTTTCCAGTTATAGGCGGGGTCGGCATTTCGCAAAGGAAGTTTTGCATTGCTAATGTAAAAGATGGTATCAAATCGGTCTGCATACACAATATTAAACATGGGCAAACTAGTCATGCTAACAGCTTTATAAAACTCCGTGTAATTGCGGGCTTTATTCATTCGATACCATTCTTCCAATGCCTTACAATCCATATTGGCCGGAAGTCGCATAGAGAAGACCCCTTTTTTGGTTTTAACGGTTGCGCCATATTTACTCCAGTACACTTTTTTGCTAATGGCTACGGGAATGCCTTTAATTTTCATTCGGGCTTTTCTAACTTCTAGATCAAACCACTCGCCGTCAAATTTATATTGATTGTTATTGGCAGGATTCATCTGTAGTTGGTATACATCAATAATATCCGGACTATTAACGGTATGGGCCCAGCCTAGGTTTTCATTGGTGCCATGAAATACGAGGCAGGCTCCAGGAAATAGGCCACCAAGAATGTTCCACCCTTGCTCACTTTGTAAATGGGCTTCATAAAACGCCACGGGGCCTTCTACTGGTTGATGGGCATTAATGGCAAGGAAGGCTTCGCCGGTAGTGGTCTTAGAGGGATGAAAAGCAAATGCATTTGACCCTTCGGAGGAAAATCCTGGAATAGTACCAATATTGCCGCCAAGTATTTTGGGTAGCGTTCTGTCTACGCCACAAAAAATGCTGAGAGAAAAAAGACCAGCAGTAAGGTATTCCTTGTTGTTGAAAGGAAAGGCCTTTTTATAGGTAACTTCTTTAGGATGTGCTTTTGCATACGCATTTAAACCTTGTACATAGCCGTTTACCAATGCAATAAAATCTGGGCTTAGTGTATTCCATTGGTCTTCTACCAGTTGTCTGCAGCGTAAAAGATTAACGACATAGTCAGCTTGTGCTCCTTTTTTTCCGAGTGCGGAAGCCATCTTTGCTTTGCCGGACAGGATCATTAATTGTAGCGTAGCGAAGTCGTCTTCGGCATGAGCCCAGGCAAGCCCATAAGCCACCTCTGCGTCGGTAGGAGCAAAAATATGAGGAACGCCAAAGCTATCCCGCGCGATGGTAATGTTAACGGGGTTGATTTGAGCAGACGCCCCTTCGCAAAACAATAGCAAAAGCAGTATAAATTTTTTCATGCTGAAAAATAAAATAAAACTGGCAGGTAGCCTAAAATAAAATGCCCAAATGGATGAAATATTTGAGAAGATAGTTGTCTGTTTAAAGAAACTAGAAACTGGGACCTTTGTAGCTCAAACAGTCAGCACTTGAAATTTGTTTTGTCAATCACCGAAGTACCACACAATACAATTAGCTTTACTATATACAAATAGGTTTATTTAATGGACTACGCACAATCAGTAATAGATCAAACCAAAAAATGGATTAGTGATGTAATTGTGGGCTGCAATTTTTGCCCCTTTGCTTCGAAGGTTGTAAAACAGCAACAGATACATTATCAGGTAGAGAAAAGCGTAGCAATGGAGATTTGTTTGGATGCTTTTTTACAAGAAATCATTCGGCTTGATGTTGACAATACGATTGAAACTAGCTTTCTGATTTTTCCGCAATCATTTGATAGTTTTAACGATTATCTTGATTTGGTAGCGCTGGCGGAAAAATTAATTTTCGACAATGGATACGAAGGAATTTATCAGGTAGCAAGTTTTCATCCCTTGTATCAGTTTGCAGGTTCGCAGGATGATGATGCGGCAAATTATACCAATAGGTCGGTGTACCCAATGCTCCACCTGTTGCGCGAAGAAAGTATAGACAGGGCGTTGGAACATTTTAAAACTCCCGAAAACATTCCGGAAACCAATATTAATTTTGCAAGAGAAAAGGGGCTTGTTTACATGAAATTATTAAGAGACAATTGTTTATAGTTGGGGTTCGGGCGCACCCATTGTTAACAGCGCTTCAACCAGCCTGTAATACTCATTCTGCTACGATTGGCTTCCATTACTTCGTGTACCATCTCATCACTTTTAAAAAACACAGCTGTTTGTGCTTTAGGGGAAATCTGTTGAACAACATCTTCTTGATATACCCTTAGTTGTCCGCCATCTTCCTCTAGCCAATTTTCATTTAAATAATTGATGAGCGAATATTTTCTATTCGAGTCGTTTTTAAACTGGTCTTTATGTTTTTTATAATAACAGCCTTCTTCATATACAGCATAATGAAACTCATATCCATTAATTCCGGTATAGCAGGTTTTGTTGAGGTGCTCAATAAAACTTTCTATCTGCTGTAAAAAAGCTTGCTCATAAATATTGTCGTGACACTTGTCCATCCAATAAATTTTATCTCCCCTCATTTTTTGCTGAGCATCTTTTATTGTTTCGTTTCCTATTCCCGCAGCGGTCATCAGGCCATCTTTTTCTAATTGATATATGTTTTGTTGCAAGCCTTTTGATAGAGCGTCTGACAAAAAACACTCATCAATACCCACTTTGTTTTCAAGGTAGCTATCAATAAGTATATCAAATTGTTGGTTCATCATTTAGTTTGAGGTTGGTAAGATAGTTCATTTACTTGCCAACCCGTGGCAATCATTTATTGCTGGTACTAAAAAGGGTTTTATCTTTATACAACACAAGCAACCAATGAAAGAGTTTAAAAAATATTACATCATTCCTGCTTCACCCGAAGAGGTATATCTAGCATTAACGCTTCCGGCTACGATTCAATTATGGACAGGCGAAGTTGCAGAGATGAGCACAGAGGCGGGAACCGAGTTTTCGTTGTGGGAGGGAAGTATTGTAGGAAAAAACCTTGCCTTCGATCCAGGAAAAAAAATAGTTCAACAGTGGTATTTTGGCGATCAGGAAGCGGAGTCCATTGTAACCATCAAGCTGCATGTTCATAAACAAGGAACTTCGGCAGAGCTGAGTCATACCAATATTCCAGCAGAGGCCTACGAAGAAATGGTAGAAGGTTGGAATGAAAATTATTTTGGAATGCTAATCCAGTTTTATATTTGAGTAATTCGTGGATAATTACTTTCATAAGGATAAGCGACTAAGTAATGGGCGTTTTTACCGAAGCCATTACCATTTTAATTTCACCATAGCTAATATGGTCTGGTAAATTTTCCTTCAGTGTTTTGCTGCTGGTATTTCCTAGTTTTTCAATGCCCGCTTTTATCAAGAAAATCTTTTCCTGGGCAATGAGCGAATGAATGTCGAGCTCATCAATACTAACAAAAAAAGAAAGGTGGTTCTCGACAGTGTTGACGGTTATATTTCTTTCCCTTGCAATTTCTTCTATTGACTTTCCTTGTTTGTATAAACCAAAACTGGTTGTTTTGGTGTCGGTTTTTATTTCTGATTCCTTTTTAATTTTTTTTGCTTTGATTGGCTTTGCTTCTATATTGGTAGAAAGGTTGTGTAGATCACAATATGCCTGAATAATGGGTAAAAATGCACCACCAAACTGTTTGGTTTTGACAACACCAAATCCATTGATTTGATTCAGCTCATCCATTGTTTGTGGAAGATAGCGGGCCATTTCTTCCAGCGTTGCAGTGCCGGCAATTAAATATACGGGGCAGTTTTTTTCTTCACAAAGCGCATCCCTTTTGTTGCGCAGCAATTGATATAATTGAGGGTGAGGGCTATCTGTTTTTAATTGGGCAGATTTTCCGGCATAAGCATTGGCTTGAAGTAGGGGAAGAGTGAACGTTCTTTTATGTTGTAAATATTGCGCGAGTGTAAATCCCTTCCTGCACCCGTTTAGTAAATGCAATTGTAAACTAATATTATTATATAGGGTTGCCAATAACTTGTTGGCATCTGTTGCAATTCCTTTGCTATCTGTTTCCCAGGGGAATCGATTGATGTCTATTTTAAATTTTTGTATTTCTGTTGAAAAATGATTAGCTGCAGCCGCTAGTCTTACTTGAAGCGCATTATTATTTTCTGGAAGTAATTCTGAAGCTAGTAGTTGATGTAATTGGCTTTCAAATTTTAAGGCGGTTTCTGCAATGGTTGAACATAAATTGTGCAGCTGTTCTGCAAAGGGCAATGCCTCCGCATTAAATGAGTTTTGCTGGCTTATCAAAAAGGTAATAATCGCTTTTGTTTGTTGAGGAGGGTTTGAAAAATTGAATATTTTTTTTATAGTATCCTGTTGAAACTGGTGTTGAGCGTTTTGTAGTAATTGAATTTGAGCAAGGGATGTTTTTTGTGTTTTGGCAAATGCTGTAATGCGCCGGTCGCTATGTAGGCTGTTTTGATTGATGCGGCTATGTAATATCATTCCCTGTAAACTGGTGCAGCGGCTTAGCGCAACATACACCTGCCCAGGAGCAAAAGCTTCGCCTGCATCAATAATGGCTTTTTCAAAACTGAGGCCTTGGCTTTTATGGATGGTGATAGCCCATGCGAGTCGAAGAGGAAACTGTGTAAAAGAGCCGATCTCGTTTTCTTCAATTTGTTGGCTGTTTTTGTCAACGGCATAACGAATGTTTTTCCACTTTTCTTTTTTTACTTCTATAGGGTTGTCGTCGCCGGCGCACAAGACGTGAATTTTTTCATTGTCTATTTTTTCTATCACCCCAATCTTGCCATTAAAATATCTTCGGACTTTATCCGTGTCATTTTTAATGAACATTACTTGTGCGCCCACTTTTAATTTCAATAGCGAATCGGCTGGGTAAGATTTTTCATAAAACTCTCCCACTATTAACGCTTCAAAATTTCGCAAGGGGCCATCTATTTCGTTCAGTGCATTAAAATTAATTGCATCCGCCTTGTTGTTGTGGGTGGTGAGGGTGATGTAATTTTCTTCTTTGGCAGGATTAAAAGAGGGTAGGTATCGGCTATGTAGCAGATCAAATCCTGCTTCGTCCATTTCATTGTTTCGAACTTGGTTTAGTACCTGTACAAATGCAGGGTCATTTTGCCGGTAAATTTTATCCAGCTCTATGTATACGGGTGGCAACTCTTCTATTACATGACTGTTAAAGAAATAGGGGCTTTTATAATGTGGCGAAAGCAATTGCCATTCTTCGTCTTTGATTACTGGAGGAAGTTGGTGCATATCGCCAATTAATAGAACCTGAACTCCCCCAAAAGGTTTTGAATATTGACTGCGCACATGTTGCAAAACAGTATGGATCGCATCGAGGACATCACATCGAACCATACTAATTTCATCAATAATCAGTAATTCCAACTGTTGCATTACTACTTTACGATCATTGTTTAAACGAAGCTGTGCGATTAAACTGTTTTTATCATTGCCGCCAATTGTGTTGTCGAATCTGGAGATAGCGGGGAGGAATGGCGTAAAGGGTAATTGGAAAAATGAGTGTATGGTGGTTCCGCCCGCATTCATGGCGGCCACCCCTGTGGGTGCCACTACGACCGTGTTTTTGATTCCATTTTCTTTGCAGTGTTTCAAAAAGGTTGTTTTACCAGTACCCGCTTTGCCGGTTAAAAAAATCGACGCATTGGTATAGTTAATGAAGTCGGATGCAAATTGAAATGAATTGTCGTGGTGCATAAAATTTATTTTGGGTCAAAGTTTCTTAATCGACCGGAGAGGCCGAAAGTACGAACAGGAAAGGGCTTTTTAAATTTAGCCAGGATAATTTATTGAAAGGTAATAAGGACAATCTTTTTCAGCAGCAAAAACCAACTGTTCAATAAATTTCCGGCACTAAAGTCTTTATGGAAGGGCGGCCTTGTTTGTCGAGCTGTTATTGGAAATTTTTGCAGTAGCTAAACCTGCGGATGCGATTTGAATGATTGTGCCAATCCAAAGGTTATTAAATTGATAGATACAAATTAAATAAAATATGTTACAAATGCAAAAGAAACGTAGCAAGTAGTCGGTGACTCACTGCCCAGACCGGTGAGTCACCGGCGCCGGTGACTCACCGACTGAAAGGATCTTGTGCTTTTTAGTCGGTAAACTGTATTTTTGTCATCAATATTAAAATCAAATGGCTTCATTTATTACCCGAAAGAGCTGTCCCTGTTGCGGCAGTGTAGACATTGCGAAAGCGTTGGCATGTAAAGATTTCACGGTATCTAATGAAATATTTGATATCATGGAGTGCGGAACCTGTTCGATTCGCTTTACCCAATCCGTACCCGACCAAGCGTTTGTTGGTGCTTATTACCAGTCAGCTGCCTATATTTCTCATACTGACACGGAAAAGGGACTGGTAAACAAGCTGTACATAAAAGCAAGGAGCTATACACTAGGCTGGAAAATGAGATTGCTTGCCAAAAGTACAGGAAACCAGGAGCAGAAACGAGAGTTATTAGATATAGGAGCAGGAACAGGGGCCTTTCTTGACAAAGCACATCATTCAGGATGGGGGGCGACAGGCTTGGAACCCGATCAGGGAGCAAGAAAGATTTGCTTAGACAAGTATGGCATTCAGTCTGAAATGCCTGAAAAGTTATTCGAGCTTCCTTCTCAAAAATATGATGCTGTAACGATGTGGCATGTGTTGGAGCATGTACACCAGTTGCATGAATACATGGACCAGATCAAGCGCGTGTTAAAAGGGGACGGGGTGGCATTAATTGCCCTTCCCAATTATACCTCAAAAGATGCCTCGGAATATAAATCCTATTGGGCGGCCTACGACGTTCCGCGCCATTTATATCATTTTTCTCCCCAGGCGATGGCTGTTTTAGCCCATCAGCATGGGATGAAATTGGAGTCGATGCGCCCTATGTGGCTAGATGCATTTTATATTGCGCTGCTTAGTGAACAGTATAAAACTGGAAAAAGCAATTTGGCGGCGGCTCTTTGGAACGGCTTGAAATCGAATTTCTTTGCTTTACAAGATAAAAGCGTCTGCAGCTCAATCGTATATATCTTACGGAAAGCCTCTTCTGAGTCGATTAGCTAGCCCTTTCTGTTGAAAATTTTACCCAAGTCTGAAAAATTTCAAGGGAAAAACACCCAATAGCCATCATTTTGTGTAGACATTTGTCAGATAAATAACTATATAATACAATATATAAGTTGTTTAATATTAATGTTTCATAAACGTTTCAACAAAAACCCGATTCAAAACAGTAAATATTTTCAAAGTTGGATTTAAAAGGTGATATTTATTTTGTCAGTATACTGCCCGGGCGGCACCTGTTGGTAGTGGCTTAATTTATTTAATAATCTTGAAGTAAGGTCGATTTAAATTGAAGGGAGGCTGGTCTTAACTTCAATTTCTAACAAGTTATATATAACTTTTGTTGTATGTATAATATAAAATTTAATTAGAGTTGTCAATGAATTTTCGGCTATATCCAATTATCTTATCCATTCTCTTATTTTGCGGAGCATCGGCTTTTTCGCAAACTTTGCCAGATGGAATTTTGTTTCAGGCGGTGGCCAGGGATGCAAGCGGAAATGCAGCTGCAGGAAGAACGGAATATGCAAAAGTGTCTATACTTTCAGATACAATTACCCGCACAGTGGTGTATGCTGAGAAGTTTACGGTGCAGTCCAATGCAGAGGGAGTATTTACTTTGGTGATTGGAAAGGGAACTAGGACTGCGGGGGTAACTAGTCTTTTAGCAATTAATTGGTCTACAGGTGTTTATTACATTAATATTAAAGTGGCCGTTGCCCCTACACTAAATAATCCTGCTTGGAATGTGGATAATGAATATGTGGATATGGGCACGTCTCAATTTTGGTCTGTTCCCTATGCGCTACTCTCCGGAAAATCAATACTTTCAGATTCAGCCAAGGGTTTAACATCCATATTACCGGGTACAAAAGGAGGAACTGGCGTTGCCAATATCAATAAAACCATTACCCTGAACGGCAACTTTACGCTCGGGGGCGTAGGGGATCTCATACTTACGACCACGGGTAATAGCAATATTATATTACCGCTATCTGGAACTTTATCAACCCTGAATGGCGTTGAGACATTCACAAATAAAACCCTCGCTTCGCCAATATTAACCGGAAAGCCAACCGCACCTACGCCTCTAACCAGTAGTAATGACAGTTCGATTGCAACAACAGCCTATGTGAATTCCTCTGTGACCAATAACGTTGCCGTGGTAAAATATTCAGATACGGCATTAATGCTGAGCAAACGTTTTGCCAGGGATACCGCCTCTTTGTCGAGCCGGATCAACTTAAAGATGGATACTTCACAACTTCCTGTTTTAATAGCGCCTTATCTAAAAGCTGTTTCAGGGGTTAAGTATTCCGATACTGCAGCTATGTTGAATAACAGGTTTGCTCGTGACACGGCCTCTTTGTCGAACCGGATAAATGATATTACTTCGGATGTTACAAACGAAACAACAAGGGCAACATCTGTAGAAAACCTAAAAGTAAACATTTCGGATACCGCCTCGATGCTGAATTCATATGTTAGGGTTCAGCGGATGCTTGATTCTTTGTCGGCAGTGCGGAATAGCATTAGTCAAAAGTTAAACATAGCAGATACTGCACTAATGTTGAGTAAACGCTTTGCGCGAGACACCTTGTCCTTGTCTAAAAGAATTGAAGACCTGGCAACTACCACTAATAATTTAAAATTAAATATTAGCGATACAGCAGCGATGTTGAGTGGTGTAATTTCTAAGGACACGGTTTCTTTATCGAATCGGATTAATTTGGCCAACGCCACATCGAATTTAAAGGTAAATATTTCAGATACCGCTTCGATGTTGAGCGGTCGTTTTGCAAAGGATACTGTTTCATTGTCGAACCGAATCGTTGCAGCGAATGCATCCACTAATTTAAAAGTAAATATTTCAGACACCGCTTCGATGTTGAGCGGTCGCTTTGCAAAGGATACGGTTTCGTTGTCTAACAGAATCGTTGCAGCGAATGCGTCCACTAATTTAAAAGTAAATATTTCAGATACTGCCTCAATGTTGAGCGGTCGTTTTGCAAAGGATACCATTTCCCTGTCTAACAGAATTGTTGCAGGGAATGCGTCCACTAATTTAAAAGTAAATATTTCTGATACCGCTTCGATGTTGAGTGGCCGTTTTGCAAAGGATACGGTTTCATTGTCGAACCGAATCGTTGCAGGGAATGCGTCCACTAATTTAAAGGTAAATATTTCAGACACAGCTTCGATGTTGAGCGGTCGTTTTGCGAAGGATACGATTTCTTTGTCGAATCGAATTAATAGTTCCTCTGCTGGGCTTGCTACTGAAATAACGCGTGCTACTACTGCAGAGAATTTAAAAGTAAATATTTCAGATACTGCCTCGATGTTGAGTGGTCGCTTTGCGAAGGATACGGTTTCATTGTCGAATCGAATTAATAGTTCCTCTGCTGGGCTTGCTACTGAAATAACGCGTGCTACTACTGCAGAGAATTTAAAAGTAAATATTTCAGATACCGCCTCGATGTTGAGCGG
>CANJAW010000033.1:0-13027 GCA_947472215.1 Chitinophagaceae bacterium | reverse complement strand
TCGATTGCAATATGCGCAAGATTAGTTTCTAAGGCTAAGCCACTAAAAAAGCCGACCTTCGCCCCCGCAATGGAAAAGTCAAACTTTATAGATTACATCCGAATTTTTTGCCGCAGTGGGCACGGAGGACCCGGTAGCAGGCATTTTATGCGTACCAAATACAATGCCATGGCAGGCCCAGATGGTGGTGACGGAGGTCGTGGGGCACACATTATTTTAAGAGGTAGCACACAATTATGGACCCTTTTACACCTTCGCTATTACAAAAATGTACTAGCTGAAGATGGCGAAAGTGGCAGTAAAAATAACAGTACGGGGAAATTTGGGAAAGACATTATCATAGAAGTGCCGCTGGGTACCATTGCCCGAGATGAAATAACTGGAAAGATTGAGGCTGAAATTTTAGAAGATGGCCAAGAAATCATTTTAGTAAAAGGCGGCCGAGGTGGGTTAGGAAACAGTAATTTCAAAACTAGTACTAACCAGGCACCCGAATATGCGCAACCAGGTGAAGATGGTAGCGAAGGATGGAAAGTGCTAGAACTCAAAGTGTTGGCAGATGTAGGACTCGTAGGATTTCCCAATGCAGGCAAATCAACACTGCTTTCTGTAATCACCGCTGCCAAACCAAAAATTGCAGATTATGCATTTACCACCCTTGTTCCGCAGTTAGGAATGGTGGATTACCGCGATGGGAAAAGTTTTTGTATTGCAGATCTTCCCGGCATTATTGAAGGTGCTGCTGAAGGGAAAGGTTTGGGGCACCGTTTTTTACGACACATTGAACGCAACTCAATTTTACTTTTTTTGATCCCGGCAGACTGTGCCGACCACAAAAAAGAATTTGAAATTCTGGTGAATGAACTAAAGGAATACAATGCAGAAATGCTGCAAAAGGATTTCGTAATTGCCATCAGTAAAAATGATATGCTGGATGATGAATTGAGGGCTGCAATAGCAAAAGAGTTACCGCAAAAAATTCCGCATATTTTTATTTCCTCTATTACAGGACAGGGACTTCCCGAATTGAAAGACCTGCTTTGGAAAACATTGAATGCGCCTCCAAAAGAAATTTAAAAAAATACATTCTCAAAAACCTCTGCCAACAATGCGGAGGTTTTTAAGTTGACCCCAATCCTATCTCCAACAACGCTGAAATACCCATTGTCAGAAGTATGGACGCCAAAAAAAGACAGCCATTTCACAGTTCCCTAATTTGTAAAATGTAAATTCTATAATTAGCTATTTTTAAATAGTTGACACTGAAAAAGTCACAAATCATTCACAATATTGTAATTTGCTATTTCAAAAAAAAGAGTTCCATGTTTAAGAGCAAAATCGCCGGTATCGGTAAGTATATCCCGGAAAATACCCTTACCAATGAAGACCTGAAAAAATATATGGATACCAGTGATGAATGGATCCAGGAACGAACCGGTATTCAAGAACGGCATTATGCACACCGAACCGAGGAAACAACCACTACCATGGCTGTGGAAGCAGCAAAAATTGCTATCGAAAGAGCCGGTACCACAGCAAAAGAAATCGACTTTATTATTTTTGCAACCCTTAGTCCCGACTATTATTTTCCTGGATGCGGCGTACTAGTTCAAAGGGCGATGCAAATGAATGAGATTGGTGCCCTTGATATTCGGAATCAATGCAGTGGATTTGTATATGCCTTATCGGTAGCAGATCAGTTTATACAAACCGGTATGTACAAGAACATCTTGGTAATTGGCAGCGAAAAACATTCTTTTGGATTGGATTTTTCCACCCGCGGAAGAAATATTTCCGTAATATTTGGTGATGGAGCAGGTGCCGTAGTACTGCAGCCCACTCAAAAAGCAGACCAAGGTATATTAAGCACCCATCTCCACAGTGATGGGGCAAGTGCAGAATTACTAGCCATGTACAATCCAGGTACCCATGCCAACCATTGGGTCAAAGAAAAAGTAGCGAATTATGCAGCTGCCGAAATTGGCGAAATGTTTATGAGCAAAGAAATGATTGAACAGGCGCAAAATTTCCCCTTTATGGATGGTCCGGCTGTATTTAAAAAAGCAATCGTAAAATTTCCGGAAGTAATTAAAGAAGCGCTGTCTGCAAACGGATTAACCACTGCTAACCTGAACCTGCTAATTCCTCACCAGGCCAATTTACGCATCAGCCAATTTGTACAACAAAAACTGGAACTGCAAGACCATCAAGTATTTAATAACATTCAGCAATATGGCAATACTACCGCTGCATCCATTCCTATTGCCCTATGTGAAGCATGGGAACAAGGGAAAATTAAAGAGGGCGACCTAGTTTGCTTAGCCGCATTCGGAAGTGGATTTACTTGGGCCAGCGCATTAATTAGATGGTAGCAGATAATTTTTTACGACTGCCAACACCAATTGAAACGACCAACCTGACATTAAACTACCTTTGACAGTAATTACCATACATGCAACGTAGAATAATTTATTTCATCAATCCAATCTCCGGCACTAGCAGTAAGGGATTGTTAATAAAAAAAATTGAAGAAAAAACAACCCTCCAAGGTATCCCATTTGAGATATTATTCACGAATGCAGCGGGTAATTATCAGTTTCTAAATGAAAAAATTCAGCAGGATAAGATTACGGATATCGTTATCTGCGGTGGAGATGGCACTGTAAGTAAGGTGGTAGGGTCTTTACTGAAAGAAGCTGTCAACATCGGTGTAATCCCAATGGGTTCGGGTAATGGTTTGGCCTTGGCTGCAAAAATTCCAACAAAAATAGAATCGGCGCTTGATATAATTTTTAAAGGCGATGCAGCTTATATCGACTCCTTTTACATTAACAATACTTTTAGCTGTATGCTCTGCGGGTTAGGTTTTGATGCCCAAGTAGCACATGATTTTTCGCGACGATCATCTAGGGGATTAGCAACTTATATTAAACAAACGATTATTAATTTTATCAAGGTTCATCCATGGACTTTTGAAATAAATAATAAAAATCAATCATTTACAACTTCCGCCTACTTTATCAGTATTGCCAATAGCAACCAGTTTGGTAATCAATTTACCATTGCCCCCAAGGCAAGTCTGGCGGATGGATTGCTAGATATTGTAATCGTAAAAAAAATGCCAAAGCATCGGTTTTTGTGGTCTGTGTTAAAGCAGGTGCTCAATGGAAAATTAAAAGACTATGATGAGCGATCCTTTCATAAAGAAGAAATAGTGTACTTTCAAACCGACCGGTTAGTCATCCAAAACCTTGATGCAGCTCCTCTCCATATAGATGGTGATCCTTGCGACACAACTGGAGAATTTACCATTGAAATTATTCCCAATGCATTCAAATTATTACGACCAGCTGTTTAGTTAATTGTAAAAATCAGTACCTTAGAGTAGCTTTCATTTATACACTAAAAGGTAAAGAAATATGCGAACCGTTTCAAATATTCTACAAAACAAACTACCCGTATTTAATTTCATTGACCCAGAAGCAAAGGTTATAGAAGCATTACAACTAATGAATTCGGTTAACCTTAGCTACCTAGTTGTTCAACACAACGAAACATTTTATGGTATTTTTTCTGAAAGGGACTATAGCAGAAATGTAATATTAAAAGGGCTGCACAGTGATAGCTGTTCCGTTAAAGAAGTTATGAGTACTTCTTTACCCCTGATATCGCTGAAGGATACTGCAGAAATATGCATGCAACTTTTCAACTCGCACAAAACTCGCTATTTACTTGCATTCGACGACAATGAATTTAAAGGGGTAATTACTATCAACGATATTCTAAGAGAAGTATTAGACAACAAAGAAATGGTTTTTGATAAATTGGCCCTCCAGGAATTTTCAGCTTTACAGGATAAAATTTTCTAAGCTGATTAATTTATTTTCCTAGCAATGCTACAAGCGATGCCAACACTTTTTGGTTACCCTCCGAATTAAAAGAAGCAATTACATCTTTTTTTTCTGCAGCTGTTAAATGGAAATTGAGTGCAGCCCCCTGGTCCTCTTTCTTGGGAACATAAATAAAGGTGAGGCGTTTCAGCTTGACACCGAACGAACTTTGCAAATAACCGAATTCATCCGTTTGGTTAAAATCTTGGAAATTATACCAGACATGCTCCAAGATGGTAGCCGGTTTGGTTATCATATCCACCATTGAGCCGGCTTGATTGGTTTGCTTCCCGGAATCATTTACCCGGTCTCTTATTTGCAACACGATTACACCGGAACTGTTGTTCGTTATCCATTCCCTGAAATTATCTATAAAACGCAAAGCAGTTTCCTGGCCAAAATTATCTTTTATCCCCGCATCCATAACATCAATCACTGGATTAGTTGGGAGCCAAACATTGGGCAATACGTAAGGGAAAGTAGCATTCATCCTTAAGGCGGTAAGCAAGCGGATATTACCTGGGTCTTGCCTTACAAATAAAGATGTAAAATCTACGGCATCGGGAATATAGGATTGATCGCTAGCAAATGTAGAAGGCTTCATCATAAAACTGAGCGGCTGTGAACAAATCATCATTTTTCGGCCATCCAGCGTAATCACTGAATTAAAGATTGTCAGCGGAATATTGGCAGCTTTTTCATCTATTCCATAATCCTTCAATTGCTTATTCAAAATACCCCCCGTATTGACATTCAACTTTTCCTCAAATGCATATCCCCGGTCCTTTACATACTGATTGGCTCCAATAGAAAATTTTTGGGCAGGTGCAAAAAGGTCCCGACTTACCATCGATGAAAATATTGGATTTAATAAGTCCTGTGTAATATTTTCAGTATAACCAGCAGCCTGTAAATTGATAGCACTAGATTTTCTTCTTTCCGCATATAATTCTCTAAAATAGGTAGCAGATAACATTCCGCCACTTGCCCCGCTGATTAAAAAAGTTTGCTGCATCAGCTTTCCCCTTGTTACCCGATCGAGCTGCTGGAGGGCATTCATCACGAAAGTTGCACTTCGCAATCCTCCTCCACTTACGTTCATGAAAATCATCACTGGCTTATCAGCAGATTGCTTTTTCTTCCAGTTATCAAGGATGTTGATCATGTTAGCCTTATCGCGGTTAATAAATTCAGGCGTACACAAATGCTGAAGTGACTGTCGATCATACACTGGGCGGCCTAGTTTTTTATCGTAGTTGAGTCCATATGCTTTATTGCGAGGGTCAATGATTTCATGTTGAAAAAGAAAATTCAACACCAATACCAGCCCTATCAAAAACAATACACTCCAGCTCTGTAAAAAATAAGTTAGTGCCCCAATTGCTGCAATCATAATTGCAAAAAATATAAAAATGCTAGCAGCGGCAGGTGCTTGGAAAAATTTAATATCCAAGAAGAAGCCTACTGTTATTAAAAAGATAAATGCCACAATGATACCCACCATTGCTGCAAAATGATGCCGCTTAAAAATGGTATCCAAAAACTGATTACTGTAATGCACTACTGGCCTCACCTTCTTAAATTTAAAATGGCTCGAAATAAAGTAGGTTACTTTCATTCCAAAACCATCTGACTGACTTTGCTCAGCAGGATTATACCATTTTTTAAACTCATCGGGATTGGAAATAACAGGAGCCATCGTACGAAGAATGGTTCTATCGGCACTGAAAAAGAAAGCAAAAGAAAACGCAATACAAATAATTAATCCGCCGAAAAAACCAATAAGCAACACCAGCTCTTCCGAAGTACTAATCAATTCTTTGTACAAATTGAAGTGAATAGCTTTAGAGAGATAAAAAAACAAAAAGGCTAGCGGCAAGATGGCATTGTTAATGCAATATTTTAAAAATGGTTTGGATGTGGTAGCCAAAAATTTAAACCTTTTGGTATGCAAAATAAAAGTGGTAATATTCCAACTCATGAAAAATACGCCCATAGTTATTCCTACCAATGCGGTACTCAATGCATTTACCTTGCCCATATATTCAGGGACGAAAAAAAGGGAATCGGCCCCAAAAGTTTTTAGCAATCCGCTATTGATAGTACTGGTTAATATTGCCCAAATGACCAACAATATTTGGTATTTGCGAAAATGTAATATTAGCAGCTGAACAGGAAAGGAATAAAAAATATTTTTAAATAGCAGGCGCATTTTCATCGTTTTACTAAATATACAACGATAAAAATAGCGTTTTAATATGTAGGAAAGTGAAAAGCCTCTATTTCCGAATAGGCGCCCGTACTAAATACAATAAGCCTACTACTACCATCACAAGCAGCATGGCAGTAAATTGATGCGCAACCCCTAGCCAAACCAGTCGATTGGAATAGGTGGCATTCAGCAAGGTTACTATCCCAAGTATAACCTGAAGGCATACCAGCAGCAGCAAGGATATCCGAAGTTGGGAGAAAAGACGATTATGCTGGATGGTACGGGCCTTCCAAAACCAGCTAATAATTAATCCAAACAGAAGATAAGCCAACCCTCTGTGAATAAAATGGATGGTGATTGGATTATAAACAAAATTTTTTGCTACCGGCATCGCTTCAAACAAAGTTGCAGGAAACAATTTCCCATTAATATCGGGCCAGGTGGGTGCCAATATTCCCGCTTTTAATCCAGCCATAAATGCACCATAGATTAGCTGAAAAAATAGCACCGTTACTATCGCTACCAACAAGTTTCGCAAGGGGGCGTTGGCTAGTTTTTTATCAGGTGAAACTAAAAATCTAAGGGCAAACCAACCGGTGTAAGCCAGCAAACCCAATGCCGCTATGAAGTGCGTTGCTAGTTCAACGTGTCCTACAAAATATTTTTCGGGCACCAACCCACTTTTTACCATCATCCATCCTATGGCTCCCTGCAATGCCCCCAAAATAAAAAGCACCACCATGGGAAGCAGCATTTCCTTTTTAAATTTCCTTTTAACCAAAAAATAAATAAAGCCGGTTAAAAAAACCATCCCCATCAATCTAGCCCAAACCCGATGAAACCATTCCCAGAAAAAAATGGATTTGAATTCCGATAAAGTGAAGTTCTGGTGCACATACTTAAACTGGTCAGTTCCCTTATACTTATCAAACTCTGCCTGCCAAGCAACCGAATCCAAAGGAGGCAGTGTACCTGTGACCGGTTTCCACTCCGTTATGGAAAGTCCCGATTCTGTTAAACGGGTGATTCCGCCCAGCATTACTTGAATCATAATCATTCCAACCCCTATTAATAACCAGCTGGCAACTGCCTTGGAAGACCGGGCATCTATATTTTCATTTTTTAATATCTTATCCATAGCGACGGTAAAGTTAGCTCAGCAATGGTTGATTCTCCACAATGAGTCGTAATTTTAATAATAAATCAGCTTTTTGTTAAACGTATGCTGCTCTCTTACTTTCAAAATATAGTGCCAGAAGCCGGACTAGATGAAGCCGGCAGAGGATGCTATGCGGGACCTGTATTCGCTGCTGCTGTTATTTTACCCATTGATTTCCATCACCCTTTGCTGAATGATAGTAAGCAGCTAAAGGAAAAGCAACGTGATTTACTAAGGCCCATCATTGAAAAGGAAAGCATTGCTTTTGCGGTAGCTTCGATCGACAATGATAAAATAGATGTCATCAATATTTTGCAAGCATCCTACAAAGCCATGCACCAGTCAATAAGCAAATTATCCGTACAACCCGGTCAACTGCTGATTGACGGCAACCGATTTAAACCATATAAAAAAATACCCTACGAATGCATTATTAAAGGAGATGGAAAATATGCATCGATTGCAGCAGCCAGCATTTTAGCCAAAACATACCGCGACGAATATATGCAACAGTTGCACAAGGAATTTCCCCATTATGGCTGGGATAAAAACAAGGCTTATGGCACGGCTATTCATCGCAAAGCCATTGAAAAATACGGCCTTTGCAAATACCATCGGATAAGTTTTAATATCAACCCAATCAATATCCATCAGTAAGTTTGCCGACCCCTATTTTTTCGACAAGTCTTCATTCCATTTCAGCCTATCATCGATAATAATGCTTACTAAAAAAGCGCCTGATTTTTTCATCTTTTCGCTACCCTGCCCAATTCCCCAAACCTTGTCTAAGTACTGTCCATTCGTCGGTGGTGCAATCAACTATTGTAGAGGGAGTCATTCCTCCAATGCCGCCATCAATTACAAAATCAACTAAGTGCTCAAATTTTTCATGAATGATTTCAGGGTCAGTATAATCTTCCACCATTTCTCCGGGCAGGGAGGTACTTAAAATAGGATTGCCGAGGGCAGCTAAAATTTGATGACAGATAACATTGTCGGGTATACGAAGACCAATGGTACTTTTTTTGCTTTGCAAAATTTTTGGCACCTGCTTACTTGCGGGCAAAATGAAAGTGTAGGGGCCCGGCAAATGGTTTTTCAACATCCTGAAAAGCGGGGTATCAATGCTTTTGGTATAATCACTTAAATGACTAAGGTCACTGCAAATAAATGACAACTGGGCCTTCTGAGGATCAATATTTTTAATTTGGCAAATTTTCTCGATTGCCTTGTGCTGCATAATATCAGATCCAAGACCATAAATGGTGTCGGTAGGATAGATGATTACTCCCCCATCTTTAAGGCATTCCACGACCTGTTTAATCAATCTTGGCTGGGGGTTTTCTGGATGTATTTGCAATAGCATTGTTGTAAATTATTAAATGACTTGATTCAGCTGGTTTATCTTACTATTTGTATCCGCAGGGCTTTGACGCTATCCCATGGGAGATAGTAAGGTAAACAACTTACAGAATGAATGAAAATTATTTCTTGAGAATCAATCCGAAACTGTAAAATTATTTCGAATAACCTAGAACCTCCAACAGCTGGCCCCAGAATAAAATGAAACCCCTTGTTTCAGTGACCTTTCTAAAATTTAGTGCATTTAGCAGAAAAAAAGGGAGCTGCGCGTTTGACAAAGCGTAAAACCTTACTTTTGCAACAACTTTTAACCACCCCATCACGGCCTTCCGTTGGTGAATTTAAACCAAACAATATGTCCCTAATATCAGTTGGAACCATGGCTTTTGATGCCATCGAAACCCCTTTCGGAAAAGTGAATCAAATTGTGGGTGGCTCTGGCACCTATGTTGCCTATGCAGCCAGTAATTTCGTTAGTACCATCAAGCAAATCTCGATAGTTGGATTTGATTTTCCAGAAGAAGAAATGGCTGAACTGAAAAAAAGAGGCGTACAACTTGAAGGGGTGGAAGTGGTGCCTGATAAAAAATCATTTTTCTGGAGTGGTAAATATCACCTCGACATGAATAACCGGGATACACTCGTAACCGATCTGAACGTGTTGGCAGACTTTAATCCCATTGTACCGGATAGTTACCAGGGTGCCGAATTTTTAATGCTCGGCAATTTGGCCCCCAACCTTCAATTAAGCATCATCAACCAATTGAAAGTAAGGCCAAAATTAATTGTGATGGATACCATGAATTTTTGGATGGACATTGCAATGAGTGATTTAGAGGCGGTATTGAAAAAAGTGGATGTATTGATGATCAATGATGCCGAAGCAAGACAATTGAGTGGACAGTTCTCATTGGTAAAAGCAGCCAAAGTAATACTTGAAATGGGTCCAAAATTTTTGGTAATCAAAAAAGGTGAACACGGCGCACTATTATTCCATAAAGACCATGTCTTTTTCGCACCCGCATTACCGTTAGAAGAAGTGTTTGACCCAACGGGTGCTGGCGACACTTTTGCAGGAGGATTCATCGGATATCTTGCCAAAACGGGGGATATCAGTTTTAGTAATATGAAAACGGCTATTATTGTAGGAAGTGCCCTAGCCAGTTTTTGTGTAGAAAAATTTGGGCCCAACAGGATGAAGGAAATTACCAAAGCAGATATCGACCAGCGCTTACATGAATTTGTACAGCTGGTAAACTTTGATATAGACCTAGTATAAGGATTAATCAATCATTGATCAACAACCGAAGTCTTTTTACTTCGGTTTTTTGTTGGCATCAATGCTCACCAGACTCCCACCCAATGACTACTCCAGTATCCGGAAAAGCAAAAATAAAATCAAATCGGAATGCTGGCCACAATATATGAAAGCGTTTTTTTATCTTTATAGCCCTTAAGATGTCTTAATTTGAAGGAAGTTATTATCATACAATAAATTTAAAATATATGTTAGAAATAATTGCACTTTATTTTCTTTGTAAAAAGAATGGAATGCTAGCAACACAAAAGGGGTTAAATCCTCGTACATGGAAATGGTACACGGTATTGTCCTGGCTCTTAACGGAAATGATTGGTGTAATTATCGGAATAACATTATATGGTGTTGACAATCTGATGGGAGTAATGTCTTTAGGAATCATCAGTGCCTTTGGAGGATACCTAATTATTAAATTTGTGCTAGATAAAAAACCGGATTTTGTTGAGGAAGAAATCAATGGCATTAGTGTAGATGATCTTCATCCCCCAAAAAACGAAGGGTCAGCGAATATTTGATGACCTACAAAAGGCAGTGTTGAGCATCCGCAATATAGGGGCCTTTTCCAAATGAATCATGTTGAATAAAAAATAGCTGATTGGTATGACAATAAAAATGCTTTTTCGAAACACTGCAACATTGTTGATGTTTACTATAATCTGCAGAGGTCTGCAAGCCCAGCAAATTGATAGTTTAGTAAACATATTGGATTCCAAGTACCTTCAAGAAAAAATCTACCTACAGGTTGATAAGGCCTATTACAATGCGGGGGAAACGATTTGGTTCAAAGCTTACCTTAGTGCAGACAACCTTCCCCATCCTTTCAGCAAAACAATGTATGCAGAGTTGATGGATGATAAGGGAACATTGCTTCAACGTAAAATGATGCCCATAATACAATCTGGCGCAGCATCGAATTTCGATTTACCCGACACTGTAAACTCCACCCGCCTATTCATTAGGGCCTACACCACCTGGATGCTGAATTTTGATTCATCGCTTTTGTATCTAAAGCCGATACAAATTATTCCGGCTAAAACAATCGTCAAAAAAACCCCCAATCCCACCACCTATAGCCTACAATTTTTTCCAGAAGGTGGTGACTTGGTCAATAACATATCTTCAAGAGTGGCATTTAAAGCTACCGACAACCAGGGCACCCCTATTGTAGTAAAAGGAGACATCGTAGATAGTAAAGGAAAAAAAATAACTTCTTTTTCGTCTATCCATGATGGTATGGGATCCCTAAATTTACAACCCGCTGCAAAAGAAAAATACCGTGCCCTATGGAAAGATAAAAAAGGGTTGCAGCATGAAACTCCCTTACCAGATGCCAATAAACAAGGTATGGTTCTCAGTACCGAATTCGTCGATAACCAGCTGTATTATACAATCAAAAGGCCCGATAGCGTAGATGCAGTGAACACGACCTATCAGGTAGTGGCCCAAATGCAACAGCGACTGGTATACAGTGCCAGAATCAATATGACAAAAAAAACGAGCGTACGCGCACAGATAGATACAGACAGCTTACCTAATGGAGTTTTACAATTAACCATATTCAATGCAGCCCTCCAGCCAATTGCAGAACGCATTGTATTTATTAATCATGATAATTATTATTTCATTACCGACCTGCATTCAGCTGATAAGAACCTTTCCAAACGAGGGCGCAACTCATTGCAAATTGATGTAGGAGATGTCCTTATGTCTAATTTGTCAATCTCGGTTACCGATGCAGGCCTTAATCCAATTTCTCTAAATGAAGAAAGCATTTATTCGCAACTTTTACTGTCCTGCGACCTAAAAGGATATATTTATAATGCAGCCTATTATTTTTCAGGCGATGCGGATTCAGTAAGGCAACATCTCGACCTAGTAATGATGACAAATGGTTGGAGGCGATTTAAATGGACAGATGTTTTAACCGGCAATTGGCCTTTAATCAAATCAATTCCGGAGAATAAGCTTTTTATCAAAGGAAAAATTCTTGGCTTATCAAAATCATTGTTATT
The DNA here is from genome assembly GCA_947472215.1 of Chitinophagaceae bacterium. Taxonomy (GTDB): domain Bacteria; phylum Bacteroidota; class Bacteroidia; order Chitinophagales; family Chitinophagaceae; genus Ferruginibacter. The sequence goes on along the minus strand of CANJAW010000033.1, from coordinate 1,074 downwards.
CCAGAAAGAGTTAACCGGCATTTTAAAAACTAAAAATGGAGCTAGTAATATTTTCACCATGCCGGTGAATAGCCAGGGTGAATTTTCACAAGATGGACTTTATTTTTTTGACACCGCCAAATTACATTACCAACTCAATAATGACAAGGATAAAACCCTAACAACGTCAGCCAGTTTTGCATTTCAAACAAATTTTATCAAAGCACCACTACAATCTATCATACTGCTATCAGGTCTTTATTCCCCTGAAAAAACGGATAGCCTTGTATTGCAGAAAAGTAGCTCAATGGCTAGTTTACTTCGCAGCCAGACAGAACGCAATAAAATAAAAACACTTGAAACAGTGTTGGTTCGAAGTTCACAAAAAACATTAAAACAAAAATTGGATGAGGAATATACCTCAGGCTTTTTTTCTGGTGGCGACGGGTATACCTTTACCACTGAAGATGACCCTTTTGCAAAAACAGCGATGAGTATATTGGCCTATTTACAAGGCAAGGTAGCAGGTTTACAAATTACCACAACCGGTGAAGGAAGCGCCACTTGGCGAGGAAGTGCTACTAGCTTTTTTGTGAATGAAATGACCTCGGATGTTTCAAGACTGCAATCCATCAGCATGAATGATGTAGCGATGATCAAGGTATTTCGACCACCATTTTTTGGTGCGGGAGGTGGTGGTGCCGGTGGTGCCATTGCCATTTACATGAAAAAGGGTGGTAGCGACAATTCGCAACTGAAAGGTTTACCTGTAACGTTTATCAATGGCTATTCTGTCATCAAGGAATTTTATTCGCCCGACTACGAAAAAAAGCCCGAACCTGATGCGAATGATTATAGGACAACACTCTATTGGAATCCCAATTTATATTTTGATAAAAACACCCGCCGGGTAACGATTCCCTTTTTTAACAGTGATTTTTGTAAAAAAATCCGCGTTACCATTGAAGGTATCAATGAAGCTGGGCAATTGACAAGAGAAGAGAAAATTATTGAATAACTCCATTTAACAAAGCAAAATAGCGGATCGTTTCAAACGATAAAATAGTCTGCAGGCAAAAGCTATTTTTCACAACC
>CANJAW010000032.1:0-13232 GCA_947472215.1 Chitinophagaceae bacterium | reverse complement strand
CATCGTTGGTCACATATACATCTCCACCAATTAGGTCGTCGTACTTAAATAAATCTTCGCGGTGATTGATTCGCAACAGTATTGCCCTTGCCACATCAATGGCTGCACCACCACCGATGCCAATGATGCAATCACAGTTGGAGGCATCGTATGCATCACCACCTTTGTATACATCACTCTTCACTGGGTTTTTATGGATATCATGAAAAACAGTTACCGCTATTCCTTTGCTAGTAAGATCCGCAACAATCGCTTTAAAAAAATCCAGTCCTGCAATAGTAGGATCGGTAGCAATCAAGGGTTTTTTTAATTGGTTATTGATTAAATAAGCCGGCAGTTCTGCCACTACGCCAGCACCAAAGCGAATGGTAGTAGGAAAATTAAATTGAGCAATAGACATTTTGAAAAATTGTGTTGATATAAAAAATTATTTTGAAGACTGCAGATGAAATAATATAGATTAAATGATCTCTAGATAACGCTTGGTTTCCCAATCGGTTACCACCTTAGCAAACTGACGAACTTCCCAATCACGGGTTTGAGTAAAATGGGTGACAAATGTTTCGCCAAAGATTTCTTTTGCCACAGGGGAGTTTTTCATCGCCTGGTTGGCATCATCTAAACTCTTAGGAAACCTTCCATGGCTTTCATCTTTATAGCCATTCCCTTCTGTAGCTGCCTGCAAACTCAACTGATTTTTAATGCCATATAAACCGGAGGCCAAACAAGCAGATAATGCCAAATAAGGATTGGTATCACTTCCAACTACCCTTGTTTCCAGCCGACATGATTTGCTACCTCCTGTTAAAGTGCGTAAGGCAACCGTTCTGTTATCGTTACCCCATGTTACAGTAGTAGGCGCCCAAGCTCCTTCTACCAACCGCTTGTAAGAATTAATCGTAGGTGCTACCATAGGTAAAATATGAGGCAAGCAATAAAGTTGCCCTGCCAAATAATGCTCCATAGTTTTACTCATCTGGTTTGGCCGGGAGGCGTCATAAAACAAGTTGTTGTTTCCACTCCAAAGCGACTGATGAACATGCCCACTACAGCCGGGTAAATTTTCATTGACCTTGGCCATAAAGCTAGCCAAGATGCCATGTTTATAGGCGATCTCTTTTACTGCCGTTTTAAATAAGGTGGCATTGTCGGCAGCCATTAAAGCACCGCTATATGCGATGGCAGCTTCATATACACCGGGCCCTGTTTCAGTATGTAAACCTTCCAGCGGTATGTCAAATTGTTTTAGTTGATCAAATAGCGCTGAAAAGAAATCATTGCGTTCGCTACTTCTTAAAATAGAATATCCAAACATGCCCGGCGTTAATGGAGTCAAATTTCTGCCTTCTTTTTCTGCGAAACTTTTAGATGTTTCGGAAAAATTAAACCACTCAAACTCCTGTGCGCATTTAGCTTCGAACCCCGCTTCATTTGCTTGTCCAATTATTTTTTGGAGTAATTGGCGCGGACAAATCTCCAGCGGATTTCCATCGTCGTCTATAAATTCTCCAAGAAAAAAAGGGAGATCGTTTTCCCAAGGAATTTTTCTGAAACTACTAAGGCTCAGTTTTACTTTTGCATCAGGATAACCAGTATGCCATCCTGTATAGCTAGCATTATCATAGGCTTGGTCGGCCATATCCCAACCAAAAATTACTGCACAAAAACCCAATTCACTTTTTGCTACAGACAGAAATTTTTCACTCGAAATATATTTTCCGCGGAGTACCCCATCAATATCTGCTACCGCCACTTTTACTCTTCCGGATGGATGTTTGCTCACATAATCAAAAATTTCTTCGTTACTCATTTTTTTAAAAATTTAAAAAGTAGAAAAAAGAAAAGCAAGATACTGAAATAGCAGGTTGCCAACAGTACATTATAATAGCACAATGCAATTAAACAAACGATTGCCAAAACTAAGGCCAAGAGGGGGGTAAGGGGATAAAAGGGTACCCGAAAGGGGCGAACCATTTCAGGAGATTTTTTTCTCAGTTGCAATACCGCTAGCATCGAAAATATGTACAAGGTGAGCGCTCCAAAAACTGATATAATAATAATCTCCGCCGTTTTTCCCGTACAAAGAATGATAATCCCCAATATGGAATTAAAAATAAGTGCGTTGGCTGGTGTTTGAAAACGCTTATGCACTTTTCCTAAAATGCGGGGTGCATTGCCAATTTTTCCAAACTCATACGTTGCTCGGCCACTGGCTAACAATAAACCATGAAAGGATGCCACTAGTCCGAACAAGCCAATGCCAATTAATAATTTATAAAAAAGATGGTCAGAGGCAAAAACCTTACCTAGCGCAAGTGGCAATGGTGAGTCGGAGCTGGTGCCGGTAGCAGAATAAACAATGGTTTCCCACCCGCCTATTCCAATAGCAGCTACAAAAACTAGCACGCACAATACTACCAAAGTAATAAGTGCCCATCCAAAGCCTTTCAAAATGTCTTTTTGGGGATGAATCGTTTCTTCTGCAACATTGGCCACCCCTTCAATCCCTAAAAAAAACCAGATCGCAAAAGGAATCGCTGCAAAAGCGCCACCCCAACCGTTTGGAAAAGGGTTTTTTGTAAAATGGCTTATCGAAAAGTGCGGTAGCGTGAGGGTAGAAAAAAGCAATAATTCGCCCACGGCAAAAACGGTGACAATCAACTCAAAGCTTGCAGCAGCTTTTACGCCGTAAATATTCAATGTCATAAAAATCAGATAAACAGAAACGGCAGCTGGCAATATTGGCACTTGTGGAAAAGCTAGATTAAAATAAGACCCTATAGCGATGGCGATGGCTGGTGGTGCAAAGACAAATTCAATAATCTGTGCTAGACCTGCCACGAAGCCAATGTCTTTTTTAAATGCCTTTTCTGCATAATCATATACACCACCCGCTTTGGGGATGGCGCAAGCTAATTCGGCATATGAAAAACTAAAGCAGGTATATAAAATAATAACCAATACGGTTGCCATTGCCATTCCTAAAGTGCCCCCTTTTTCTAACCCAAGGTTCCAGCCAAAGTACATCCCTGAAATTACATAGCCTACCCCCAACCCCCATAAAAGGGTAGGTGTTAATGTTCGCTTAAGTGTGCCATTTTCCATCTCGTAAGACTTTCATTTTTCGTGCCTATCAAAAGTAGGACATAAAGTTAATTATCGGGTTGCTTTTTAAACAGCTGCCAAGTTTATAGAATAACACCCATTACCCTGATATTAAAATTTGTTTGAAATTAAACCAATTAATATCTAGCATTTTGCGCAAGCGGTTGCCCCCGTATTTTTACTATTTAATTTTATTATCTTTATTGTCTAACCTTTTATCCTATTATATGAGCAAATTTAAAAGACGAGACTTTATTAAAAACAGTTTCATAGCAGGTTTGGGCACATCTATTATTCCCAAATCGGAGAAGATTGTAAGCAATGAACTAAAACATCCTGAAGCAAATAGGGTGCTAGCAGAAGGAAAGATAAAAAAGATCATTGTAGCAGGTGCTGGTATGGGGGGCCTGTGTTGCGCCTATGAATTAATGAAAAAAGGACATGAGGTGATTGTTTTGGAAGCCTCTGGTCGACATGGCGGCCACGTTTATACAGCCCACGATGGCCTATCGGATGGGCTATATGGCGATTATGGTCAGGAACATATTACAAAGCCTGGTTATGATAAATATTGGGGCTATATCAAAGAATTTGGACTTGATGCATTGCCTTACCCAAGACGCAAGAATTTAGCAAGGAGAATCGGAGGAAAATTTTATACGGAAGAAATGTTAACAGACCCTTCGGTTTTGAAAGGCTTTGGATTAAATGAAAAAGAGGTCCATTTTTTAACAATTAATCCCTGGTCGGATTTGGAATTACTGTATAAAGCCCCCTACCTCGACAAGTTTACAGATGAATATCAGCCTTTCAATATTGGACTGGACGAGTTGGATAAAATAACGATGGCTGAACTGTTTAAAAGAAACGGTGCATCCAAGGCAGCCATTGGTTTAATGGGGGGGGAAGACGCTTCTGCCCTCTTTTCCTTATGGGGTTCAGCCATATTAAAATTGAGAGGAGTTCCGCTTAGTCCAACTGGTCTTTTCCGGCTAAAAGGGGGCAACCAAATGCTTCCCAATGCATTTGCAAAAAGATTGGGCGCGCGCGTAAAATTAGATGCCAAAGTAATCAGCATCCAGCATGATCAAAAGGGAGTAACCGTCAACTATAAACATCAGAATCAGTCAAAAACGCTATCGGCAGATTATCTGGTAAACTGTATTCCTTTGCCCGCCTTTCGTAACATTCCCATTGAGCCTGCCATGCCCGCTGAAAAGCAATATATTTTTGATAACCTCACCTATGATTCTTACCAGCGATTTGTATTTCAAGCCAGCTCAAAGTTTTGGGAAGATGACGGGTTTACAATTAATATGAATTTGGGTCATCCAGACCTTTGGTCCACTTGGCTATCTGCCGAAGAGGTAGATAGTACAAGGGTGATTGTTTTGGGCACAGGCCCTGGAGGAATTTCGCCCCAAAGGGCATTGGCAGCTTTCCGCGAAGTTTATCCCGGCAAAGACACTATTGAACAAGCGATTAGCAAAGACTGGACAAAAGAAGCTTATTCTTCCACTTGTGAAAGACTTCCTTTTCCCATCGGCGAGCTACATAAATTTTGGCCCTTGCTTATGAAACCACAAGGCCGGATCCATTTTGCGGGAGCTTATGCAGATAATTTACATTGGGGAACAGAAGCGGCCACCAGATCGGCAAACCGAGTTGCAAATGAAATTGATGCTGCATAATAAAAGCTGTATGAAATATCCTTTTGGATGCGCTTTGCTACTTTCATCCCTAGCCTGTATTTGTTTGGTATGCGGTTTTAGGAATGTACAATTACAGCAAGACAACAGCAAACCGCAGGTTCGTGTGTCCATCCCCGATGGTAAAAACACATTTCGATGGAATTCAATAGTTGCCTATTCCATCGAGGTAACTGACAAAGAAGATGGCATGTCGGAATACAATGAAATCTCCGCCAATGAGGTATTACTTAAAGTTTCTTTTCTTGCCGACTCTCTAAATACAAAAAAATATTTGGCCGATATTGCCGCCGCCCCAATGGAAAATTTAGCAATTTCCCTTTTGATGAAATCCAATTGTTTCACCTGCCATGCCATTAAAAACAAATTGATTGGACCCTCTTTTGAGCAAGTTGCTCGCAAATACCCCATAAATTCAGCTTCCATTGATGCGCTTTCAAACAAAGTAATTGCAGGCACTACGGGAACTTGGGGAAATTCGGCAATGCCTCCCCACCCCGACATTCAAAAGGAAAATGTGAAAAAAATGGTTCGTTGGATTATTACCAACTGTAATGATAAAAATGTTGCTTATTTCACTGGACTTGAAGGCGCTTTTCGCACACAAGAAAAACCGGTTAAGGAATCAAGCAAGGGAGTGTATGTATTAACGGCAAGCTACACCGACCATGGCTTAAAAAATAGGCAGCAAATTGTGCAACGCGGTATTCAAACGATTCTATTACACCCAGAGCCAGTCGAGAAAAAATAATTACGGGATTTTTTTATTTTATGCCCTGTCCTGTCCACCAATAAGCTCACCCACCTTTTCGAACTATTTTATTTGCTAACCAATTCAATTTCTGCAAACACAGGATTGTGGTCTGATAAAAATGTTGCATCAAGTGATTCTGAAACAGATGCGTTTCGGCTAACCTTTATTCCTTTCGTTACAAAAATATAATCAATCAGTTTTCGCTCCGACAGGGGCGTTCGGCCAAAACCATGAAAACTCCATGATGGGCCATAAACAACCTTGGCTATTTTTCGGGAGTCTTCTAAAAGCCCGTCTGCCAATAATGTCTGAACCGCTTCTGAAAGTGGAGGAACGTTTAAATCGCCCGTTAGTATTACGGGAAGTGTGCCGGCAATTTCTATGATTCTTTTTTTCAGCAGGAGGGCGCTTTCTTTTCTAGCTAGTACCCCTACATGATCAAAATGAGTGTTAAAAAATACAAAGCGAAGTCCTGTTTTTTTTTCTTTAAAAATACCCCAGGTTACGATTCTTTCACAAGCCGCATCCCACCCCTTCGACCCCGCTTCTTCAGGCTGTTGGCTCAACCAAAACTGACCATTTTTTTCGACTTCATATTTTTTGGCTTTATAAAATATCGCACTATATTCCCCCTTTTCTTTTCCATCTTCTCTTCCTACACCTAAAGATTTGTAATCCGGTAGACGCTGCAAAAGGTCGTCTAGCTGATTTTTCAACACCTCCTGGGTTCCCATAATATCCACATCGTAAAAGCGAATCATTTGACTAGCAAAATCTTTTCTATACTGCCAGTTATTTTGCAAATCATCGGCATTGTCATATCTGATATTGAAAGTCATTGCATTCAATGTAATTTTATTTTGTGCGCTGCCGATTTTTCCAAATAACATAATGGCCGCTATCAATATAATTTTTGTGTTCATTATTCATTGCTTTTTGTGTTTGTTTATTAATCTACACGAAACACATTAATATTTATTTTGACCTGGCTTTACTTCTATTGTTTCTTTTCCCCCTTTCCAGGTTAATTCCAAGGAGATGTTACAATTGGAAGTAATTTCAATTGCCGGTCGTTGTTTTACAGAAGACCTTGCAGCGCATTTTAAAGATAATAGCCCATCCTTTCCAATCGGATATCGGTCAACTCCATGCTCATCGGTAAGTTGTACATCCCACTGAAGGGTGTTTTTTAATCCGTTTGCTTTTAGTCCAAATATTACCTCAAACAATATAGATACTGGAACCAATCCTGTCCATCCAACAAAATCCGGCCTTGCCAAAAATCCAGGGTCGGTCGTTTCTGGCGAATAGTATTCCCAAAAAGTACCTGTTTTTTTAAAGACTTCACCAACCTGGTGGTGATGTTTCATTGCGAGGTCAAAAGCCATTGAATGAAACCCTTTATTTTTTAACCCTGCAATAACCATATAGTTGGCAGGTGCCCAAACGCCTCCTTGCCAATAGCGCCCATCTGCCTGGTATTTTTCATGGTTTGCGGGAATAGACGGAATCGGGTGATTTCTTAAAAATGTTGCCGGGTCTTTTAAATTAGCCACAAATACCTCTAGTTCATTTTTATCGAGCACATCTGTCCATAGCGCCCAAAAAGCTCCAATACTTTTTAGTGTACCGTGACTACCGTCTGCATACCGGTCATATAAAAAGCCTGCTTTGGAATCCCACAGTTGCTCTTTGATGTATTTTTTAAGAAACTTTGTTTCTTCTTCAATGTCTTCAATTTCTTGCCACCTTTCAGTATAAAAACCAAAGTCGACCAATATTTTTCCGATATACAACTGTTGAAGACAGGTATCCAGCCAGGTCATATGCCCATTGGAATAAATTGGGTTGTAGTTTTTCTGAACCCTGGGTTGATTGTCCATTCCTGTTCCCCAGCCACTTGACCAATAAGAACCGTCCTGCCAGGTTCTGTTGAGCTTTAACCATTGGTAATAAGCACATAACACCGGAAACACTTTGTGCACCCTTTCTAGATCTCCAAAATGCTGAAAGTATTCCATTTCGCTCCAGGGAATGATATTGGGGCCTGTACTCGTTGGATCATATCGATGGAAACAATCTTCGCCCGTATCACCCCAAATTTCTCTGCAAATAAACCCGTCGGGATGTTGTTTGGCATAAAAATTATCAAGGGTTATCTGAAAAGGGTAAGCCCTAGAACCGTATCGGGCAAACATGGTGATGAAATTAGAATCCCACATAAAGATATTTCCATTATAGGCGGTATCAATATAAGAGCTAATAAAGCCCGATTTTTCAGCTGGGTTCTTTATATTTTTAAACGCGATTTCCCAGGTTTTCCAATACATATCTATGGCATTATCGTTTCCTTTCCAAAATGGAGCAGGAAGCGTTTCTTTAGCCGCTAAAAAACCAGGAGATGCGGTTATTATCGGTTTGGCATTTCTAAAAACATTTTCTGTTACAAAAATGTTTTTTATGTAGGTGTTTTTATACTGTGACCCTCCCACGTTGTCCGGGGATATTTTTGTTGCCGACTTTTTTCCTGCAACCAACCTTGATCCTGGCACTGCTGTTGCCGCTGTCATCAGGGCTGTATTACGCAAAAAATTCCTACGTGAATTCATAGATTTTAATTTAAATTTTATGCACTTTTTTTACTTATAATAGATTTACATCCTTTTTTTCGACAATGATCTACTTAACCCTATTCACTTATTGACGTTTTTGGATGGCCGTGTTTTTTTCTATATTCCGATGGGGTACAACCTTTCACCTGTTTAAACTGTCGGGAAATATTATTGCTCATGGCAAAACCCGATTCCATTGAAATCTCTGAAACGGTTTTATCTGTTTCTAATAGGCGTTCTGCAAACTTTTGAATTTTTAAATTATAAATATATTTGTACACGGCGAGGCCTGTGATATCAAAGAATCTTTTTTCCAAGGACCTTCTCGAAAGCGGTACCTCTTTTAACACGTCGGTGACGTTAATTTTTTCGTCAATATTTTGATGAATAAACTTCAGTGCTTTAGCAATGTGGAGATCGTTAGCAGAGGTAATGTCCGTTGACTGGCGTGTAATAATGTGCGTAGGCTTAACAAGAATATTGTGTATCTCCGTTTTTTTATTTGAAATGAGCTGGTCCATTAATCTAGCCGCTTCGTATCCACCCTTTTCTGTATCAAGGCTAATGCTAGAAAGAGGCGGGTCGGATAAATTGCAGGTCATCTGGTCATTGTCAACGCCCAGCACGGCTATTTGGTCTGGAATAGAGATTTGTGCTTGCTTACAAGCCTCCGTAATATGCTGAGCCCTTTCATCATCACAGGCCATAATAGCAATTGGTTTGGGTAAGGACTGAAGCCATTGGCTAAGTAAAGACGGTTTGTAAAACCAAAGCGCTTGTGCCGACTGGTGATCTTGATCAAAATGATGCACGGTAAATTCCTGGCCTAATAAATAATTTTGAAACCCCTCAAAACGCTCGCGCGACCAAACAATATTTTTAAATCCATAAAAGGCAAAATTTTTAAACCCTTTCTTCATAAAATATTCGGCGCCCATTTGCCCGGCCTCAAAATATCCGCCGGTAATATTTGAGATACCTTCAAACCGTTCCTTAAAATCTTCAACTATCAGTTGTATTCCCGCGTCCAGTATTATTTTTATATCTTGGTCGTTATCGAGATGTGCAACAATTCCGTCTGCTCCCCACTCTTTTGCAAATTTTACGATTCCCTCCACACCGTGTGTCTCGCGATAAAAAAGCGGCATTTTACAAAAAACCCAGGGCCCGTGTTCTTTTGAATATTTAACAATCCCTTTGGTTAGATTTTGGCCATACTCTTCGGAGATATCAATCAGCAAAATTATTTTGTGCATAGTCTTTCTAGCCTAGTATAATTTAAAATTACAAGAAATTTAAAGAAACTAAATTAAAATTATATTGTCTGTTTTCTAAACTTGCCCAAGGGCGTCCGGTGTTTTAATTTATACGCCTATTCTATGTTTAGGGGTTATTGCACATGGGTATTGTACCCCTTTTTGTATGTTCTTGCTGGTTCACTAATGTCGCTTGCTGGTTTTTGAAGCGCTATGCCTTTTTAACAAGTGCTGCAGCACCCAACAGGGCAATATTTTCGACATTTGTAAGAAGAACTTTTAATGATTTGATTGTTTCAGGAAACTGAAAATCGGCCATTGATTTTTTCATTGGACCCTCAAAAAACTTAAACGCTTTCGCTATTGAGCCACCTAAAATAATTGACTCTGGGTCGTAAGTATAAACAATTGCTTTTATACAGTTTCCAAGGTGAAATCCAAATTCGCCCCAAAGAGATAGCGCTAATTGATCTCCGCTTTCTGCTGCCTTGTGTGCCAAAAAAGGCGTGGTGGACTTAGATTCAAAAAACAAGGAGCTCGTGTAAAATTCAAAGTTTTTATCTAAATAGGGCAATGAACCAACCTCACCCGCACCACAGTTTTTGCCAGAATAAAGATGGTTGTTAATAATAATTCCTGCGCCTATTCCCGTTCCGATCGACAGTGCCACAAATGAAGAAAACTGTTTTCCTTGACCATGGTGATGTTCTCCAAGGGCAAAACAATTCACATCATTGTTTATGAATACCGGTAAGTGTAGAGCCCCCTCTAATATTTTTTTTAATTCCACCCTTTTCCAAGAGGGAATATTAATTACATCATACACGATTCCTTTTTCTATATCAACAACCGAGGGAACGCCAATTCCGATTGCGATTACCTGCTCGTTTATAAGTGATGCAATAATGGCAACCAGCTGATCAATCGTTTTTTGAAGCGAGTCCTTTTCACACAACTCTTCCTGGCGCAAAGAGCTAATCTCTCCGTCTTTTATTAACGCCGCCCTTATATTTGTTCCGCCAAGGTCTACCGCTATTATCATTTGTTGTTTGTGTAATCGAAAAAATCTTTTCTTTTTCAAAAATATAGCACAATAGGGCAATTGTTAGTGATAATTACGCAGCAAAATCCTCAGTTTGCGCTAATTACTTAGTTTTTTGCTTTTTTTTAAGTACTTTTTAGTACTTACCTGTTTAAAACAAAACAGCCGAACCCAAGGGTCCGGCTGGCAAATATTAATCTTTTTTACTTAAAATTGCTTACTGCGGTTGTCTTTTATGTCTGCTGTTTTCTTTAAAGACTCAAACCAACCCGACAACTGTTGTAACAGCCCCTTTGTTTGCTGGGCTGATTGCATTACTAGGTTTCCGGAGGGTTCTGGAGGCATATTTCCAATACTGTTTACTTTAATAACATACACTCCGTTTGTACCACTAATTGGCTCAGATATTTTAGACTGGAGCTCTTTGTTAAACGCAGCGCCAATTACTTTGGGCTCATTTCCAAGTCCATTTATAATTTGTGACGAAAATGTTAGGGTTGAGTCTGCTCCGGCGGTTCCTACCGGTTGTTTATAAATAGCGGCAGAAGCTTCTAAGGTGGTTGCTTTTGATAACTTTTCTGCAATTAGCGCTGCTTTTTTCAAATTGCGGATTGTTAACTCAACTGCTGGCCTTGCTGTTTTTGCATCTGGCAGACCTTCTGGTTGAATCTTGCTTACCGCTGCTACTACAAACTGGTCTTCGATACTAAACGGTTCGCTTACATCTCCCTGTTTTGCCTCGAAGGCCCATTTTATTAATTGCCTAGCGTCTTGAAGTCCGCCCAACCTATATTCGTTTTGGGTAATCATTTCTGGTATATCTATTTTTTGAATACCATTTTTTGATACATATGCATTATAAGCTTGAATATCCCTGTTTTCGCCAGATAGTTTTGTTGCTTTCATGCTTGCGGTATTTACCGTTTCGTCTGTTGCTAAAACCTGTTTTGCCATATAAGCTACCTTATATGCAGGTTCAAAATTCTTTTGACTCATTACTTCTATATAATGCCAACCAAAATCAGTGTGCACTACTTTTTTATCTCCTGTGCTGCCATAAAAAATTGTTTCCGAAAACTCCTTTGGAAGGTTGCTAAATTGAGTCGACGTAAATTCATACTCCCCTTTTTTATCCTTACTTCCTTTATCGTCACTGTATAATAAAACCATTGCATTAAAATCCGCTCCGCTTTTTATTGCTGTGGCAATGCTGTCTATTCTTTTTTTAGCTACGCTGTCTGCTATAAGCGGTTGGCCGGTTTGTGGGTCTTTCGTACTTACAAGGATGGTCCTTGATTTTACACTGTCTGCCATTTGTCTGCTTCCCAACATTTTTGCTAAAACATAAGCTCCTCCATCAAGGTAGGGTCCAAACACTCCGCCCGTTGACAACGAAGTGATAGAATCTTTTTGAGCCATTGCTAGTTTTGATTTCAACGTATATCCATCATAATATTTCATTGTGCTCATATTTCTAGCAAGAAAATTAACCGCGTTGGTGTCTGCTAAAAATTGGCTTTTTAGTATAGAAACCGATTCTTTTGATTTTAAAGAGTCTGTTGATGATGGGTTTGCACTAAAAGTTACATAGCTAATATACCTTCCTCCGTCCTGCTTATAAACTCCAGAGCGTTTAGATATATAATCCACAATCTCATCGTCCGATACATTTACAACGCTATCGCTTATTACATTATATGGAACCGAGACATAATTAATATTAGCAAACTGCTTTGTTTCGGCAATATCTCTTTTTTGCATCCAGGCTGGGTAGTAGGCGCTTGCCGCAATCATACTGCTGTATTTATTATAAAGCGTTTGTAGTTTCATTGGCTCAATAATTTGACTTTCTATTGCGGCCCGCTGCTCATCTTTCGATTTTTTGGCCGTTTTCCACCACTCCTGAACTTTACTTATATTGTATTGGCCCGATTCTTTATCGGTAAACGCTTGTTTTAGAGCATAGGGGGCGTCTGCACTAAACATAATACTACTCATTTCTTTAGGAGAAAAACTAAGCCCAAGTTTTTCAAACTCTTTTACCAACACTTTTTCTGCAACTAGCTGATCCCAAACCGATTGGCGAACTTCATATATTTGTGTTCCACTAATTCGGCCGCCATATTGCTCCTCTGCCTGTTTTACCTTATCGGTAAAATCCTTGTATTCAATAGCCTCCCCGTTTACTTTTCCTATACTGGTGGAAGGGTTTCCGCCAAAAATACTGCCGTTTCTGCCGGGCTTTGCATCCATCAATATAAAACCAATTAAACTAAGTGCAATTACAACAATTACTATTGCCGCACCTTTTTCGCGAATATTCTGTATTATCTGCATATTTATCCAAATTAAAATGGACGGCAAAAATAGTGTAAAATAACATATAAAAACACCAAACCCGGTTGTTTTGGCGCTTCTAAATATTATTATCTATTAATGCGTCGAGGATTTACATTATTAACACCATTATCTTTTTTGTTTCTGGAAAGGACCTTTGGGTTTTATTTCTAAAACCTCGCTTTGTTTAATTCTTGTTTTTAAATTTTTTAACCTGTTTTAGTTTACATAAAACATTACATTATTAATTAGTTTTTTAAAAAAAATCTTTTCTCTTTTATATTCCTATTTTCTTTTTTCCGCTTTATCTATATATCTTTCTCTTTTTTTACACGCTGTTTTTTTTTTCTAAATTAACACACGTTTGTTAATATCTCTATATTTGTGGGGATAACCCTCTTTTTTATATTTTTTTTT
>CANJAW010000031.1:0-13310 GCA_947472215.1 Chitinophagaceae bacterium | reverse complement strand
TTATCTATCGGTTCTCCTTTGTAAGGAGCTTCGTCTCCTGTTGATCCTGTTTTTACCTGCACAAATGCTATGCAATCAAACTTTTCTTTCGGTTGGTTTCTCAAGAAAAGTGAAAACTGTTTAATCAGTTCAAAATAATAATTTTTATACGCTTCACTGAGGTAGTATGGGTAATTTGGAAATTTGGCGTGTTTTTCAGGTTTTTTACTCAGCACTTTTACTAAAGGCACACCATTTTCATAAAGCCACTCGGGGGAATCTGGCCCTACATTAATACTTAGTTTGACAATTTTATGAAATTTCAAAGCCTTATTTAAGGCCTGCTGAAAAATAGAAAAATCATATTTCTCAGGCCCTTTTGATTGAACCTCCTCCCACCTGGCACTTACTTCCATCCCTAAAACAAAATCTGCGGTAGGATCTGAATAATCATCAATCCCTTCCCCACGATCCCATACACCATATGAATTAATAGGTACCGCTACTTTTTGTGCCTTTGACACATTCACCCCAAAAAACAATCCTGTAAGTAGCAGTCCGGAAAGAAATTTATTTTTTATCATTATCATTTTTATAATTGCCTTAGTCTTTATACATATACTATGGTCAGTTAGAAATCATGATTTCCATATTCGTTCAATAATTTGTTTGTCAACTATTTCCCATTTATATTTTAATTTAATTCCTTTGAATATCCACTTCAATCCCATTAAAAATATCATCTACTTTATCGGTATTAACTAAAATAAAATCAGATTTCAATTCGCCGGTATGATTCAATTGCATATCAGCAACATCTACTGTTACAGACTTCCATTTACTATCTCCGTTCCCTTTTACCTCTATAGCAGTTTTTATCTGCTTGCCATTGTTATACCTCAATGCCCAAGTAGAAGCAACATTTTTATCAAGCCACGTTATAGTAAATTTTAAATTCTTGGGTTTGCCATTTACAAACAGCTCATCATCAAACTTGAAATACATGGTATTTTTGCCTGAAACATTTTCAAAAGAACGGGCAAAGCGGTCGTATTTTGATGCGTTTTTATCAATAGTTCCACGAACCCTGTATAAACCAACAGAGGTTTGATCAGCATTGATTTGCGTCAGGAACCGTTCATAATTCCCCTCTGCAATATCCCATCCTACATCATTGTAACCTGTTTGCCTTTCACGTTGGTTTACCTGGCCGGTTATTAATGCATTCGAATCATCTAATCTTGCCCCTTTTGATGCATAGACTTTACAAATATTAATATAGCGATCAAGGTTTTTTATCTTTGCATTTCCAAATGTTTTCTCAGGAAATTTTATTGTATCTGCAGCATTGAGTCCTTCATGAAAAACAGAATAAGCAACGGTGGCAGTAGTGGGATACACCTGTTGAGCGTATTTATTATACATCTTAAAGATGTCTCTGATTTCTTTATGATCCATAGCATATCGAATTGCTCCTTTTGAGCAATTGTAGGAAGACAACCCTGTGTTAAGACCGCTGAGTGCTGACCAATAAAAACCCAGTTCTGTATTAACAGTAAATATTGGATGCTGCCATGATTGATCCATTTCAGCGGCAGAAAAAAGTTTCATTCCTTTGGGATTCACTAGGTAAGGAACCCACTTCTCTTTAAATGATTGCTCGCCGGTTAAATGATGCCCTCTATTATAGGAGCCCCCTTTAATACCAAAACCAATTTTCGGGTCAATTGTATTCATTACCCAGTTAAAAGCAATAGGTTGTTTTACAGTATCAACATTATTAAAAATTAATACAATTTGTCGGCTAGGTACATCATTGAAACACTTCTTAAATTGCACGAATGACTCTATACGAAATTTTTCCCATTCTAATTTTCCGATGGCAAACTTGTTGTCTACCGGTTCTCCTTTGTATGGCTCTTCATCACCTGTAGATCCTGTTTTTACCTGTACAAAGGCAATACAATCGAATTTATTTTTAGGTTGATTTCTTAAAAAAAGTGAAAATTGTTTAATTAATGCAAAATAATATTGTTTATATTTTTCACTTAAATAGTAAGGGTAGGTATTTTCATACTTAGCATTTTTGGGCTTATTACTTTTCACATGAACCAATGGAACACTATTTTCATAAAGCCACATTGGAGATTCTGGCCCTACATTTATACTGATTTTAACTATTTTATTAAATTTTGCAGCTTTGTCTAATGTATTTTGAAAAGCAGAAAAATCAAAATCATTAGGCCCTTTGGGTTGAACCTCTGCCCATTTAGACATTACTTCGATACCCAACACAAAGTCAGCTTTAGGATCAGAATAATCTTCAATCCCCTCTCCACGATCCCAAACGCCATAACAATTAATGGGTACCGCTACTTTTTGTGCCTGTATTGTATTTGCACCTATTCCCAGTGCAACCATAAATAATAGATAAATTCCTTTCATACTATTTTTCATTTTAAAACAGATATATTTCAATTCAATAGTATTTATTTTAAGCTTTTATATTTTCCTGCCCCAGCAAGTATATTTTTTACCAGCCTTGATTTTGTGGGAGCAGCAAGGGGTTCATCATCAGGTCACTCTCCGGAATGGGGAATAATTTATACTTTATATCTACCAATGTGGGGCGATATCGTTGAACGATATTTAATCGTTGATAATCGAACCACAATTGAATTTCAAAACACAGTTCCATCCTTCTTTCTGAGATAATAAGCTCCATTAAGTCCCCCGCAGGAAGCACTCTGCTCAAACCGGCCCGTTCTCTCACATCGGCTACTCTTTCTTTGGCATTAACCAAGTCCCCCAAAGCATATAGTGTTTCTGCATACATTAGTAAAAGGTCTGCATACCTTAATACGGGTATGTCATCACCAAAAAGACCTTTATCTGCTGACGATGTTTTATATACATAAGTAGTAGGCTGCATAGGCGTATTGTCAGCAGCTATTTGATAATCACTCCAGTATTTTTTAAATGCCAAAGATTTTATACCAGTTGGGTATATTACTCTTACATTACTTTTGTTAATATATTCAAGAAAAAATGTGGCTGCTCTTCGCTTGTCAGCAACAACAAACTCATTTAAAAAAGTAGCCGTTGATTTTAATGTACCTATTTCAGTTGTTAGAATTCCTGTGCCTTTAACACCCGTCATACCAGCAAGTGAATTACCCAATTTTAAATTAGTAGCTTCAACAAACTTTATGGAAAAAATATCTTCTTTCTTATTCTCGTTCTCCTCTTTAAAAACATCGAAATAATTGGTTAGTAAGCCATAGCCATGACCGCCAGCGTAAACAGAAGCACACAAATCTTTTGCTTTAGTGTACATGTCTTTTTTATCAAACGCATTATCATATAAATTAGCGTTTGATGCAATCGAAGATGCAATAGTTAGGTAAACCTTTGCCAATAATGCCTGAGCTGCTCCTTTAGTTGCTCTTCCTCTTTCATATCCCTTATAGTCATTTAATAAAATTCCTGTCCCAGAATTGCCGTATGAAGAATATTGTAACCAAGTTGGCAAATCAGCAGCTGCACTTTCCAAATCTTGAATTATTTTTTTATACACTTCACTTTGACGTACTTTTTTAGGATAGGCACCAGATATGGATTCAACCCCATCATTAAATGGAATATCCCCCCACATCCTTACCAGATTAAAATAGCAAAGTGACCTAACAAATTTTGCTTCTGCAACAATTCTTTTATAAGATGTATCACTGACATTTTCTTTCTTTAAAAGTTTAATCAGCGTACTGGATCTGTTTATACAAACCCACATACGATCCCAAACCTTTTTTATATCTGCTAAATCTTTTGCAGAATAACTCATACCATCAAATCCAGGACTGAAAGTGACAGTACCAGTAGGGGCTTCCAACATTGTAAAAAATGTATAATCATTTGAATACGTGAAATAGGTATCCCTTAATCCGGCATAAACGCCATTAAGAGCAGAAATACCCTGTTGCTCATTCATGTAAAAATTTGATGTTTGTGAAGAACTAAATACTTCTTCCTTTAAAAATTTTGTACATGACATCAATGAGCATATAGTAACTATACATGCAGTTAAATGAATTGAATATCTCATCTTTAAAAATTTAAGTTTAAACCAAATGTGTATGCAACGGGCCTAGGATATCCAAAGTTATCATATGCCAGAATACTTGAACTTTGATTAGTTGCCCAGCCTCCGGGCTCAGGCTGATTATTTTCCGGATCAGTACCCCTATAGTTGGTAATTAAGATGGCATTTTGAACACTTCCATAAATAGACAAGTTCTTTATAATTCCCTTTTTCTTGAGAGGGAAATTATAGGACAATGAAATATTTTCAAACCTGATGAAACTCCCATCTTCCACATTACTAAGATTTGCAGATAAGCCGTTAGTGGCTGTGGAACCTAATTTTGGTACATTGGTATTTGGATTTTCGGGTATCCACCTGTTTAACACCCTCTTAGAAAATGATGTCGCCTCTCCATAAGGTTCATCATATTTATTAGTGTTAAATAACCATGTATTCATCAACTGTTCATTAGAAGAATTATATACACTTTTTCCATAAACAGAATTTATAAAAATATTCAAAGTCCAATTTTTGTTCGTTAAATCCAATCCCATGCCTAGCGTAAAATCGGGATGTGGTGATCCAATAACAGTTCGATCGGATAAGTTTATAATCCCGTCACCATTAGTATCTGCATATTTAATATTTCCGGGTTTTGCGGTTGGTTGCAACAGTGTAGATGCGCCTGTTGTAGAATTTTTATACGTATAATTATCAATCTCCTCCTGGTTTGCAAAAATGCCTAACTGAGGAACTTCCCAAAAAACTCCGTAAGCATGCCCTTCTCCAACATATCCTGTATATTTATTTACATTTATCATTGATCCTTGACCCAACCATTTTGTTATTTCATTTATATATTTTGAAAAAACAATGTTTGTAGACATTTTAAAATTCTTATTTCGAATTACTTCACCGCCTAAACTAAACTCAATTCCTGTATTGGTCATATCCCCACCATTTCTTGTAGAAGAATTAAAACCTGAAACTCCGGGTAATGGAAAGTCTTTGACCAACAAATCAGCTATTTTTTTAATATAGGCATCCCCTTTAAAATTTATTCTATTGCCCCATAAACCTATTTCAACACCTGCATTATATTGAGTTGCAACTTCCCATTTAAGATTCGAATTACTAAATGTTTCAGGAGCTTCTGCAGCAACAGGAGTATTTCCAAAAGCATAAGTTGGCGTTGACCTTGTTAAACCCATATTATAAATGGATCCCTGTGATTGATAAGGTAGAATGCTTGAACTACCCGACTGCCCGGCGCTAATTCTCCATTTCCAGTTAGATATAACGTTATTACTTGAAAGGAAGTTTTCTTTATTCATATCCCAAGCAACTGCAACTCCTGGAAAAAAAGCCCACCTGTTATTGGCTCCAAATTTGGAAGAGCCATCATAGCGGCCTGTAAATGTTATAAAGTACTTATCACTGAACTTATAATTTACTCTTCCTAAAAAACCTGCCAGGGTTTCTTTTGATTTATATGAATTATAACCTACGGCAGATGCCCCTGCCGCCAGATTGTATGGCCCGTAGATATCTGAATTAAATTGAGTAACCTCGCCTGAATTTGCACTCGACCTTCCTTTTCCTGATATTTCTAAACCTCCAAGCATGGTAATAGAATGCTTGTTTTTTGAAATCCCATAAGTAAGTATATAATTATTTGTGTACTCCTGGATTTTTAAATCACTTACAGTTGCTTTACCGCTGGTTACACTACCCTCAAGCGTTGTTGATGGCAGATAATATAATCTTTCCCTTGAAGAATAATTAAATTTTACACTGGCTTTGAACGAAAGCTTTGGCGTTATTGAAAAATTTGCATAAATATCACTCAGTATCTGGTCGGTTTTATCAATGTCTGTAGAATTATTAAGCCTTGCTATTGGATTATCAAAGGTTTTGAGGGTCCCAAACATATTGCTTAAATTATACGTACCATTCTGATTGTAAACCGGAGTAGCAGGAGTAATACCAAATATGGTTTCTACAGCTTTCTGTCCGTCATCCATATGATTAAACATTCTCCTATTTGCAATAACAGAAAATCCAAGTTCCACAATTTTAGATGGCTTCATCATGCCATCAAACTTCAAATTAAACCTTGAATAATCCTGATTTTTAAACGCTCCATTATCTTTTAAAAAATTAACACCCAATCCAATAGAAGATTCAGCTCTGCCATAATTGATCCTTAAATCATGATTTTGTAATGTCCATGGTTGGCCTGATTCCTTAACCCAATCATATCCCTTGCCCCAGGAGCTAGGATTATTTTCTGGGAATCCAACAATTTCAACGTTCGGTAAAATCAAATCTGGCCGGTTGGCTTTCATCTCATAAAAAAGCATAGCATACTCGGCTGCGTTAACAACATCGATTTTTCTAGCCATGTCTTTTGTAGCAAAATAAGTTGAATAGTTAGTACTAATTTGCCCGCTTTTAGGTTTGTTAGTAGTAATTAAAACAACTCCATTTGCCCCCCTCGAACCATAAATAGATGTTGAAGCAGCATCCTTTAGAATTTCAATAGATTTTACGTCAGAGGGATTTAAAAAATCAATATTGTCAGTGTAAATACCATCAACTACATATAAAGGTTCCCCTGTTCCATTTATTGAACTTAGCCCACGTATCTTTATTGAGTTAGCTCCTCCTGGCTCATTTCCAGTTGTTCGAATATATGCTCCGGGGACTTTGCCAACCAAAGCAGAAACAACACTTGGAGTAGCCTGTTTTCTAATTTCACTTCCTTTAATACTTGAAATACTTCCCGTTACATCGGAACGTCGTACAGTTTCATATCCAATTACAACAACTTCATCTAAATTTTCTTGTTTGTTCTTTAAAACCACATTAAGAAAAAGCCGGTTTTCAATAGCAACAGTCTTGTTATCCATACCAACAAATGAAAATTTTAATTTATCTGTTGGGGCTGCCTCAATGGAAAATTCACCTTTGACATTTGATATGGTGGATACTTTTTTGCCCAAGACCAAAATTGTCACATCTGATAATGGAACCTTTTTTTCATCAGTAACTTGCCCTCTGATGATCGATTTTTGACCTAAGGCTATTTGAACAAAGATCAGCATCATTACGATGCATATTTGCTGTTTTAAAAGTACTTTCATTTCATTTAATTTATAAGTTTAAAATTACTTTCTTAATAAACGAAATTAGGCGTGGAGTTATTGGTTCCAAATAACATTAGCATACCTAAACCGTAAGCATAGACTTTTAAACCCATAAGAAGCAATCTTTGCAACAAATATCATCATTCGAAACCTCTAAAATGTTCCAAATAGTCTCATTTAAGGGTGAAATTGTTTCAATTTCACCTATTTACTATAGGGAATTATACTTCTTTTCTCCTGAGACCATTGCACAGGCAACTAAATCAATACCCTATTATATGATCCGAATAAATTATGTACTGGGATCTTCACTCTCAATCTCGAGCCATGGTTGCGGGGAACCTACTAGGAGTCGGCCTTGTAATAAACGGGCAGATAAAGTAAAACGGTGATTTGGCAGGTTGCTTTGAAAAAAGAAGGAAATTCTTACACTCTAATCGAATGTAAACATTTGCTAGTGAATGACTAAAAACAGGATAGGTGCGTTTTAATAACGGCCAGTGAAGTCAATTTGAATTAATCTTTTGCGTCATTCAAAATCATTTTACCCTTTAAAAAGGCTAAACTAAAAAATGCTTGCACTTTAAAAGAGTGCAAATCATAAGATTATATAGATTAAAGTATTCATTTTTAAATATACTATTTACTTATTACTTTTTTGTAAAATATATTCTGATGGCGACATTTTGAAATATGCTTTAAACCACTTCGTAAAATATTGTGGATTGGAATGCCCAACAGCATACGCAACTTCAGAAATATTCATCCCCGAAGATATCAGAAGATGAGCGGCTTTCTTTAAACGTATTGAATTAATAAACTCTTTACCAGTTATTCCTGTAATAGCTTTAATTTTTCTGAAAAAGGTAGAACGACTCATGGTGAATGTCTGCGCTAAGTTGTTAATATTCAATTCGGGGTCGTCAATATTATCTTCTACATATTTAAGCAAATTTTCAAGAAATTCAGAATCTCTGCTATTTGTTGTTATTTCTTTGGGATTGTGGTATGGATTATTAATGAAAAGCTGCCTTAATTTTTCTCTTGAGTCTATTAAATTCTTAATGGTTAAATCCATCAGACTTATACTAAATGGTTTGGGGAAAAAATAATCTGCACCAATTTCAACCCCCTTAATCTGACTGTGCGAGTCACCTCTAGCAGTTAGTAAAATGACAGGAATATGAGAAGTATTTAAATCGTTTTTAAGATTCCTGCATAATTCAAAACCATCCATAACTGGCATAATGATGTCACTTATGACAACATCTGGTTGAAATCGGTTCGCCAATTCAACACCAATTTTGCCATTCGGCGCAACGATTACATTATACTTTTCAGATAAAAAATAAATCATATTGTCTAACAATTCTCTATTATCATCAACATAAAGAATCGTAGATTTTGCTGGGTCAAGATCCTCTATGCCGAGGTTGAGTGATTCTATAGCTTCATTGGCAAAATTTCGCTTTTCAATACTGCTTAAAACTGAAGTATAATCTGACTTCCAAAATAATTTCTCTGCCTTATCCTCACTGGAATATACTTCATCATTCATGGGTAACCTTAATGTAAAAATGGAACCTTTACCAACCTCACTACTTAATAATATCGAGCCCTTATGTGATTCTATGAGGTTTTTCGTAAGAGATAAGCCTACACCAAAACCTTTTTCGTATGACTCACTATTGCTTTCCAAGTGATAGAAACGATCAAATATTTTTGTAAAATTGACCTTTTCAATACCAATGCCATTGTCACTTACCGATATATGAAGAAATTCATTATTTTCAGATGAATTGATTGAAACCTCAATTGCCCCTCCTCGTTTAGTATATTTGATTGCATTTGAAATCAGATTTCCAAAAGCTTTTTCTACCGCATTTGCATCAAACCAAATTAATATTTCAGATTGATAGCTATAGAAAGATAAATTAATATTTTGTCTATCAGCGAGGGGGTCAAAGGCTAGTACTATATTTTTTAAAAAATCAATAATGTCGTTTTTTCTAACATTTATTTGATAATTTCCGCTTTCAATTTTTTGAATTTCCAATAATTCATTTGTAAGGTTCAACATATGACTTACATTTATTTCAATACTTTTTACCTCTTTTTCTTGTTCTGGATTTTTTTTAAAATTTTCAAAAAGCCTTTCAATGGAACACATAATTAAAGTCAAAGGTGTTCTAATTTCATGAGAAATATTGATGAAAAACTGAATTTTAGCTTGATTTACTTTTTGAATTGTTTCATGATACTTTTTTTCTAAATATTCAGCCTGTTTTTTTTGTACTCGTCTCTTTGTAATGACAGACACTAAGGATACTAAGCCAAAAAGGGTAGTAAAATAGATCAAAAATGCCGGAAATGTTTGCCAAAAAGATGGCTCTATTTCAATTGGAAAAGACGTATATGAATTATTCCATACACCATCTTCATTCGAAGCTTTTACTTTAAAGATGTAATTTCCTTTGGGTAGATTTGAATACTCTGCTATCCGATTATCAGATGAAGTATAAACCCAATCTTTATCATAGCCTTCGAGTGTGTAGGCATAGTTACATTTCGATGGATTCACATAATTGAAAGCAATAAAGGAAAACTTTACATTGTTTTGATAATGAGGTAATGCAAGCTTCTTTGAATTGTTTTTTTCTTTTTTGTTATTTGCGTTTACTCCATTAATGAAAATATTTTGAATAACAACAGGTTCAATAAAGTTATCGTAGCCCATATTTTTAGGTAAAAATTCAGAGACCCCACTAATACCGCCAAAATACATCACTTCGTTATTATCCATATACGAGGCATGTTCTGCAAATTCGTAATCCTGAATACCATCGTTTATGTCATAAGTAATTAGTTCTTTAGTCAATTTGTTGAATCTAACTAACCCCCTGTTAGTTCCAAGCCACAGATTATTTTTTTTATCGCTCTGGATGGATTGAATCATATTGCTTGGAAGGCCATTTTTTTTTGTGTAAATATTAATTCCGGAGATTTTACCTGAAGAAATCAATTGAAAATGAATAAGGCCATTTCTAGTTCCTATCCAATAATTGTTAGAACTATCCAAATAAATATCAGAAATATATTTACTCAATACAACATCTTCATACATTTTATTGATTGAAATAAACCTTGATACATCATCTTTTGCATCCAACACAGCTTTAACCAGGCCATTCATTTCTGTACCAATCCATATACAATTTTGTTTTTTATCAAACTTAACACATCGAATAGTGTTTTGAGATTTGTTATCAATTAAAAGCGGATCACTATAAGCAACTATCTGGGAAATCTTAAACTTATCCGTTAAAATAAAACTCAATAACGTTTTACTTGTTCCAATCCAGTATTTATTTGATTTATTACATATTGAAAATACAACACCCTCTATCTTGTAATCTAATGCTACTTTTTCTGCACTAATATTTATGTTATCATATGTAATCAAATACAATCCGTCTGAAGTGCCTGCGAAGTAATGATTTTTGTCAATTTCGGATATGGAGAAAATGGAAAGATTATTCAGTAAATCTTTTATGATTTTTTGTTTTTGTATATCATAAATATACAAGCCTTCAAAAAGAGTCCCAAACCATAATCTGTTATAAGAATCTTTGCTAATAGACCGTGAATAGTTATTGAGCGAGCTGGTCGAGGAATTACTTAACTGATTCGAAAATTTATAATTTTTGAATTTAATGCCCTTAGGGTTATAAAAAAAGACACCACTTCCCAATGAGCCTAACCATAGCGTGTTATCCCGAGATTTATAAATGCTCCTAATTCTTTTACTTGGTATTTCTTGTTCCCTTAATATTTTTGGGTGAAATATATTTTTCTGCAAGTTCTCTTTTGGGAAAACAATAACACCATCACTTCTGGATGTAATCCACAAATCATTTTTGTCATCCTGCATTATATCCGTAATCCTTGAAAAGAAAGTATTTTTATTTTGCGGATATATTTTAATTGTTGAATAATCCCCTTTGGTTTCTTTTATTTGATAGAGACCATGATTGGAGGTGCCAGCCCATAAAATATTAAAATTATCCTTATAAATTACGGTTACTTCAATGTCGACCTTAGGATCGAGAATTACTTCATCAATAACCAAAAGTTTATTGTCAATGATTTTCGATATTATGACATGGTTATTTGCTGCTAAAAGGTAATTGTCATGTTCATCTTTTTGAAAAACCTTAATCTCTTCCAATTTTAAATCTGATTGCAATTTGTGATTATCAATCGAATTGCAAATTTGTTTTGCAACATTATCTGTAAAAAGACTCTTCCCCGGATTGAATTTCCACAGCCCCTCGTTGCTGCTCACTAAAATGTCGTTCTCAATCAGCTTCATAGAAAGTATTGTATGTTTAAAAACACTTTCCTTTAGACTATATTTACTCAGGTTGTAAAACGTTTCTGTAATGGGGTTGAAAACAGAAATACCTTCAATCGTTGCGATCCATATATTTCCTGCTGAATCCTGCAACAATGACTGTATAGTATTACCACAAAGGTCATTGTAAGAATCACCTCTATAGTAAGTTTTAAAAGTAAATCCGTCATACTTGTTAAGGCCATAATGAGTGCCATACCACATGTATCCATCTTTATCTTGAAAAATAGTCAAAACACCATTTTGCGATAGTCCACTTTTATTATCTATTTGCTTAAAATTGATTTTTGTTTGACCTAAACACATAATACTGTTTAGCCAAAATAGTAGGATTAATAAATTTTGAATTTTAAACACAGTTACAGATTGATATGCTAAGCCATAAAGGTAGATAAAATAAATATTAATCCATATTAGTAAGGGTTTTGTGTCATGTTGGTTGATTGTATGATTTGTCCATATGGAATCGGACGAATTATTTGCTTAGAATTCCATCTAGAAATTGTTCCAACAGAACTCCCAGAAGTATAAGTGTCTAAATAATTATCCCCATCAAATCGATAAGTACGTACTAAATCTCTTTTATTTCTATAAAGATCTTTTGTCCTTTGGCACTCGCCAATCATTTCTAATCTTTTTTCAGTTAATACGAGGTCAAGCAGGTTTGTTATATTGTAGCTATTTGTTGTCCAGTTTGCTGTTGTAAATAAAGGGACGCCAGCACGGCTTCTAACATAATTGATATTTTCCAATGCCTTTGCGGCATTGCCTAATTTCGCATATACCTCTGCCTGAATCAGTCGCATTTCCGTTGCCCTTAAAACAATTATTGAGCCTAGATTGGTGATTCCTGACTGGAAAGAGTATTTATTACAATTTGTAGATTTCGCACCATATGTTACATCTGCATTGGCAAGCGTAGTACCAGTTGCTGTAGTATATGATTTATCTATCAAATTATTGCGTAAATCAGTTGGGTATTTATTTAGTAAAATATAATAATCATTAGAAATCGGCAGATACTGGCCAGCTTTTAGTTGATTATATCCATTATCAAGACAATTCGGCAATGATGTAACAGCAGTTCTATACAACATCCAAATCGTTTCACTTGAACTAGAAGCGGTAGAAAAATAATGTTTTGTAACTGAAGGCCATTGTGTTCTAACAACTGTGTTACTGCCGAAAAAAACATCAGGAGCCGTTATCATTGATGCTTTTCCTGAATTTAATACGGAATCAGCATACGCAATTGCATTATTTGCATTCGTGATATCCGGAGTTACAGGATCAATCATTGAATTATAGATACGTGCTAATAAAGCATGTGCGGCCTGCTTTGATGCCTTTGTTCTATCAGTATTAATAGTTTTCATATTGATTGCTGCTATTTTAAGATCAGCAATCATTTGGTCGTAAAGTTCATCTATTGTAGAACGTTTTGCTTCACTTTCATCATTAGGGTCTAGTCTTAAAGGCAATCCTAAATTACTAATATCCTTTTGTGTATATGGACGAATAAAAATATTGCTTAAAACAAAATAATTGTATGCTCTCAGAAAATACATTTCTCCGAGTGCATTATTAATTTCAATATCTGTTCCAAATCTACTTTGAGCGATGACTGTATTACAGGTAAATATATTTTTATAACAATTTGTCCATAATATCCATGTAGAAGTACCAT
>CANJAW010000030.1:0-13421 GCA_947472215.1 Chitinophagaceae bacterium | reverse complement strand
TTGCAACGCTTTCAAATATTGCAGTCAAAAACAACGCTAGGCTACATCATGTAAAACCACACGGCGCTCTGTACAATATGGCTGCCAAAGATGAGTCGCTCGCCACTGCAATTTGTAATGCAGTATTTGCAACCGACCGCTCATTATGGATATATGGGCTCAGCGGAAGCAAATTGATTGAAAAAGCACAATCTATGAATCTAAATACTTGCCAGGAGGCTTTTGCAGACCGGTATTACCAATTAGACGGGTCATTAACGCCCCGGTCGCAGCCAAATGCACTATTAGAAAACGAAGGAGCTGCAATAGAACAGGTATTGCAAATCATACTACAAAAAAAAGTAACGACAATTCTGGGTGATACAATACCGATGATAGCAGAAACCATTTGCATTCATGGAGATGGAAAACAAGCGGTTGAATTTACTAGAAACATTCATACGGTGCTTTGCGAAAACAGCATCTCAATAACGCCAAAACATGAAACAAAAAAATAACGCTGTATTTTACGGGGCTGCATTTTTAATGGCAACGTCTGCCATTGGACCTGGTTTTTTAACACAAACCACCACGTTTACTGCAAAGCTTTTTGCTAGTTTTGGGTTTGCCATATTGGTCTCCATTATTGTAGATATCATTGCCCAGGTAAATGTTTGGAGAATAATCACGGCAGCAGGCAAACCCGCACAGACTATCGCCAACGAGCTTATGCCGGGACTAGGTGGCTTTCTTTCGATACTTATTATCAGCGGGGGAATGGTTTTTAATATTGGAAACATTGCGGGTGGTGGGTTAGGACTAAATGTACTATTTGGAATAGACGTAGTAACGGGTGCCCTAATCAGTGCAGCCGTTGGTGTTTTAATTTTTCTTTTTAAAGATGCAGGCAAGGCAATGGATGGGATTTCTAAAATTCTTGGATTTTGTATGATTGGGTTAACCCTCTACGTAGTCATTGCCTCTCATCCACCACTTGGTGAAGCGGTACATAAAACATTTGTTCCGGATAATATTGATTTTATGTCAATTGTTACAATCGTTGGTGGAACCATAGGAGGATATATCACATTTGCAGGTGCTCATCGTTTACTAGATGCCGGTATCAGCGGTGTTGACAATGTCAAGCAGGTTAGCAAAAGCGCCTTAACTGCAATCGGAGTAGCTTCCGTTATGCGCATTCTATTGTTTTTAGCTACGCTTGGAGTGGTTATGCAAGGATTAACAATTGATGCTAGTAATCCGGCCGCCTCCGTTTTTCATCTGGCGGCAGGAAACTTAGGTTATAAGTTTTTTGGAATCGTTATCTGGGCAGCAGCCGTTACTTCCATTGTTGGCGCATCCTTTACTTCCGTTTCTTTTGCACAATCTTTTCATCCAATTATTGATAAAAATAAAAATTATTTTATTATTGGATTTATCATTTCTGCCGCATTGATATTTTCATTTTTTGGTAAGCCCATCAAAGTGCTGATATTTGCAGGAGCTTTTAATGGGTTTATTCTTGCGTTTTCACTCGGAATACTTTTGATAGCTGCCACTAAAGCCCGTATCATGAAAAACTATCAACACCCCAAAGGATATCTTATCGCCGGCAGCGTGGTAGCCCTATTAATGATTGTATTCGGTTCTTTAACCCTTTTCAATGAAATAAGAAAATTTTTTCAATAACGCCCTCCAATGAACGCTATTAATTTGTTTTTCCTGAGGCGGTTTGTTGGTAAAGTTATAATTTGATGATTCATTAATTTACACATGAGTTTACAAGAAATATACCGGTCATTTATTGAGGATAGTAAGCATACCGGCTGGATAGAATATATTGCAGTTCTTGCGGGTATTATCAGTGTATGGTTTTCAAGAAAAGAAAATATTTGGGTTTACCCAACAGGGTTAATAAACACCCTTTTTTATATTTTCCTTAGCTTTCGGGGTGGTCTGTTGGGCGAAGCTAGTGTAAATTTTTATTATTCTGTAATGAGTATATATGGTTGGATATGGTGGGCAAAAAAAGACGCTAATAAAAAGATGGTTTTACAAATAACCTCCAGCACTAAAAAGGAATGGATGACGCAGTTAGGGTTTTTTGCTAGCTTTTACTTTGTCATCTATTGGGCATTGTCCTTTTTGAAAACTAATTTTGCACCCGAGGCGATTCCTTGGGCTGATGCTTTTGCAAGCGCTTCCGCTTTCACCGGCATGTGGCTGATGACGAAGAAAAAAATTGAAAGCTGGTATTGGTGGATAGTTACCAATATTGCATCGATTCCGCTGTACTTTGTAAAACACTATGTTTTTACAAGTGTCTATTATTTCATACTGCTAATCATGGCAGTTTTTGGACTGATAGAATGGATAAGAAGAAGTCAGAGCCATGCCGCTACAACCACAATAAATAGACCATGAGTTACTGCGAAGCGATTCAACTGATGAAGCCGGATGTTCATATGGTAAATAAAATATACCATGATCAGCAATATGGATTTCCAATTCATGATGACAATGAATTGTTTTGTCGCTTAGTTTTGGAAATCAATCAAGCGGGACTTAGCTGGACTACCATATTAAAAAAACAGGATAACTTCAGAAAGGCGTATGATGATTTTAATATCAAAAAAGTGGCTAGGTACAAAGACAAAGAAGTGCAGCGACTGTTAAATGATCCCGGCATTATTCGTAACCGGTTGAAGGTGCACGCTGCAATTGAAAATGCAAAATCTATTATCGCCATTCAAAAAGAATTTGGCTCCTTTAAACAATGGCTCGACTTTCATCATCCAAAGGATAGGGCCAGCTGGACAATGCTTTTTAAAAAAACCTTCCGCTTTACGGGTGGTGAAATAGTGAATGAGTTTTTAGTGAGCACCGGCTATTTACCCGGTGCTCACCATGAACACTGCCCTATTTATAAAAAAATAATTAAGACAAACCCTTCCTGGAAAATGGCTAAAATATGATGATTATAAAAGTGGTAGTGCTAGGGCCAGAAAGCACTGGTAAAAGCAGTTTGTGCGCACAATTAGCCGATCACTATAAAACTGGATGGGTGAAAGAGTATGCCCGTGAATATTTACTTACCAACGGCACCGAATACAACTATGAAAACTTATTAGAAATTGCCCAGGGTCAATTGGTGCTGGAACATGCAGCAGTTAAATTAGCCGAAGGTCGGCTTCGATCCAATAGCGATAAAACCATAGCAACATCTATCCCTGAAATTGTTTTGATAGATACCGATATGAATGTATTAAAAGTATGGTGCGAATTTGTTTTTGAAAAATGCCACCCTTGGATACTGAATCAAATTGTAGCAAACAGCTATGACCTTTATTTACTATGCGATATTGACTTGCCTTGGGTAAAGGATGAACTAAGAGAATACCCTGATCTGCGAACCCGAGAAAAACTATACCGCCATTACAAAGACCTGCTGATAAATCAATCGACTCCCTGGATAAATATTAGCGGTAATTATGAAGCGCGATTAGAAACAGCCATTAGAGCGATCGATTTAGCTTGTACTAAAACCACCCCCGCCTCCTAAACATTCGAAGCATTAAAAGAGGAATGAGTAACATTAAGATAACCGAGATAAAAAACCCCCATTGATTATGTAGTAAAGGAATGGACTCAAAATTCATTCCAAAAATTCCGCCAATAACGGTAGCTGGCGCTAACAGACAGGTAACAATGGCCATTACTTTCATAACCTCATTCATTTTCAAATTTACATTGCTCAAGTAGAGGTCATGTAAGTTCATCATCATATCCCGATAGTTTTCCGCAAGGTCATTGGCCTGCACAATATGGTCATACACGTCTTTAAAATATTTTTCGGTTCTCTCCTCTATCAGCTCGCTCTCGCTCCGTAATATTCCATTTACTAGTTCTCGAACAGGGGCTACGCTACGTTTAAGAATAATCATTTCTTTGCGCAACATGTTAATTCTGGCCAGCGTGCGCTTATTAGCATTTCGAACAATGTCCTCCTCCAAAATTTCTATTTTATCCCCTAGCTTTTCCATTACTACATAATAATTATCAACGATCAAGTCAATCAGAGAATAGAATAAAAAATCAGCGTTGTTATTCCGCACCTTACTTCCTGTGATTTTTAGCTTTTCCCTTAGAGGAGTAAAAACATCCCTTGTTTCATCTTCCTGAAAACTGATTACAAAATTTTTTCCAAGCACAATACTGATCTGTTCTATTTCAACGGTAGCATCCTTCTCATTAAAATATAGCATATTGAGTAAGCAAAAAAGTAATCCGTCAATTTCATCCATTTTGGGTCGATGACCCATACTTAAAATGTCTTCGGCAATTAGGTAATGAATACCATATTTATTACAAATGTCCTCTACATCTGTTTTGCGTAATCCATCTACATTCAGCCAGGTGGTAGTGGGTGAATCGATATAGCTAAAACAAGAAGGCACGGTATTCAATTCCTTAATGTCAATATGTTGATGATCGAAATCATACACAAAAAGCTTTACCGCTTCTGGCTCTTTCCTTGTTGCCAATGCAGTTGGGTTTACCTGCAATATTTTTTTTGTCCGAAGCAGTTCTAGCGGATTCAATAAATATGAAAAATAATTACGGGTTTGCATCGTTTAGTCAATTAAGTATAAATAGAGACTTCCGGTAAATTATGATGGGCAATAAAAAAACCGAAGTTAATACTTCGGTTTCTTGAATAATAAAAAATTTTGCTTGGGACTAATCCCCTTTTTTTATCTGTTCCCTGATCGCTGAGGGGCGGCTCCCCTTCTTCCCCCCCTGTCAGAGGAATGAAAGCTATTGCCTTGCTTCTTGAAAGGAGGTTTTTTGGGTCCGGTTATCGGCGGGGCATAAGATGCTGCACTTAATGGGTAAGGGTGACTATCCACCACCGGAATATTTTTTCCTATCAGCTTCTGGATATCCTTTAATTCTGTACGCTCTTCATGGTCACAAAATGAAAATGCAATTCCTGTATTTCCTGCTCTACCGGTACGGCCTATACGATGTACATAAGTTTCCGGTACATTCGGCAATTCAAAATTAATTACATGGGTAAGTTCATCAATATCAATACCCCTTGCGGCAATATCAGTTGCTACCAATACGCGTAGGTTACCATTTTTAAAATTGCTCAAAGCGTGCTGCCGGGCATTTTGTGATTTATTACCATGAATGGCGGCGGCGGCAATATTTTCCTTTTGCAATATTTTTACTACCTTATCCGCACCATGCTTGGTACGTGTAAAGACTAGAGCGGAAACCACTTTTTCGCTTTTTAATAGATACAATAAAAGACCCGGCTTATTGTTTTTGTCAACATGAAACAAGCTTTGGTCGATAGCTTCCACGGTAGATGAAACCGGTGTCACCTCTACCTTAGCAGGGTTGGTTAATAATACATTAGCAAGGGTTTGAATCTCGGGAGGCATGGTGGCAGAAAAGAAAAGGGTTTGCCTTTTAGCAGGTAGCTTTATAATTACCCGCTTTACATCATGAATAAAGCCCATGTCGAGCATCCGGTCGGCCTCATCCAAAACGAATATTTTCAAATGTTGTAAGCCAATAAAGCCCTGGCTCATTAAATCCAATAATCTGCCGGGTGTTGCTACCAATATATCCACTCCATTTCTCAATTGGTTGGTTTGGTGAAGCTGGGACACGCCTCCAAAGATCACCATATGCGAAAGTCCCGTGTATTTTCCATAAGCCGCAAAACTTTCATCGATTTGGATGGCAAGTTCTCGGGTAGGAGTAAGTATCAGCGCCTTGATTGGTTTGCGTCCTCGCTCAGCTTCTTTTTCTTGATGCAGAATCTGCAAAATAGGAATGGCGAAAGCAGCAGTTTTTCCTGTGCCCGTTTGAGCACAACCAAGCAAATCTCTTCTTTCCAGCACCAGTGGAATAGATTGTTGCTGAATAGGGGTGGGGGTGGTGTATCCTTCATCGGCTAATGCCTTGAGGATAGGGTCAATTAATTCTAATTTTTTAAATGCCATTGAATGGTTTAATTTTTATAAAGGCTGGCAAAGACGTTGCATTTTCTGAATCAGCGGGAAATTTTTTACCACATCGGCTTACAACCTGCCGTATGTTTTTAGTGGAGTAGGCTGCAAAGGTAGGCTTTTGTTTTTTGATGGGGGTTTTAAGGGTGTTTGGGACTTTGGTTCAACGGATTAACAATAGGTGAAACCGCCTACAGGACTATTCAACAACACAAAAAAACCGATACAAATTGTATCGGTTTGCTAAAGAGTTGACTAAAATCGCTCATACAAGTTTCTCAGTCGCTCGCGGTTCATCTGTTTTTCCCAATCTTTTCCTAATGCGTTTTCCCAAAGCGGCTTCATGCCCAATGATACATCAATCATTTTATTAAACTGTTCGTCGGTAAGATTAGCGCAAATGTTTTTTGGAATATCAATTTGATTTTTTTCAACCATAAGCTTAAACTCTTTTACCCCATCGGGATAAAATTCTTCCAAATGATCAAACACTATACAGTTACCAATGCCATGTTTAGTGCCCAACAAATAGCTAAGACCATAGCTAACGGCATGGGCTACCCCCACCTGCGAATAAGCAATACTCATTCCTCCTGCATAAGATGCCATCATCAATTTATCATCACTTTCCTCGTCCCAACTGGATTTGTTTACATAAACATCCCTACAAATTTGCAGGGCTTTTTCACCATAACTTTTACTAAACTCATTCAAGTAAGTACCGGTAAGACTTTCAATACAATGTATATAACAATCCATGCCGGTGTAAAAACGCTGGTTGGCCGGTGCGTTCGCTGTTAATTGAGGATCCAATATAATCTGATCAAAGGGTGTAAAATCTGAGTTCATTCCCAGCTTTTTTGTTGGCCCCGTTAGTACCGTTGTTCTACTTACCTCTGCTCCAGTGCCACTTAATGTTGGTATGCCCACCTTGTACACGCCTGGGTTTTTAACAAGATCCCAGCCTTGATAATCTGCACTACTGCCAGGATTATTCATCATCAATGATACTGCTTTTGCCAGGTCCATGGCAGATCCACCACCGATACCCACTACACCACTCACGATTCCAAACTCCGCCTTTAGCTCGTTGGCAAGACTGTCAACATAGGTCGTCTTTGGCTCATAGGTTACATCTACAAAAATAATTTTGTCCCTTCCCTTAGCAGGAATCCTTTTCGCCAAATCTTTTCCTTCAAAATAATGATCCACCAAAAATACCATCGGCGCGCCTGCTTTTCTATTGGGCTGTAATATTTCATCTAATTGATTGAATGCGCCGCGACCGAAAATTACGTAGCCAATCATTTTGAGGTTTCTAAAATTCATAGTGCAATTTATGGAGAATGATTTGAAATTAAAATGAACCCAAGGTGGAAGTTTGTTATTTTATTATCTTTTGAATGTCGGCATCTCCTTCCAAATTATTCATTTGACGCATGATATCATCGTATCGATACAATACTTTTTTACTGATCGGTTTTACGGTATACAATTTCGGATTGGGCAAACAGGCGGCTATTTTCGCCGCTTCGCTTTTTGAAATTGATTTAGCCGTTTTATTAAAATCGGCCTTGCTTGCCGCCTCAATTCCAAAAATACCTTCTCCCATTTCTGCTACATTTAAGTAGGTTTCCAAAATGCGCTCTTTACTCCAAAGCAACTCAATCATAAAAGTGAAATATACTTCTAACCCTTTTCTAAAAAATCCACCCCCTTGCCATAAAAAAACATTTTTAGCTACCTGCTGGCTAATGGTACTTGCACCCCTTCTTCTGTTGGGATGTTTTTCATTATATTGATATGCTTTTTCTATGGCCTTCAAATCAAAACCATTGTGCTCTGGAAATAACTGGTCCTCACTAGCCATCACAGCAAGTTTTATATTTGAACTCATTTGGCCATAGCTTACATAATCTCTTTTTAAGCCATTGCCCTGAATCAGGCTCGCTACCTGTGTAATCGTTATCGGCGGGTTGACCCACTTACAAAACAATATATAAAATAGTTGAAAAAAGAAAAGATAGACCAATGTCTTTTTGATTATGCGCCAGGCCTTTTGCATATTAATACCGATTGGAGTTTTAATAATATTGGGTTATATTTTTTTATTGTCTGAAATCTTCAGGTAAGCCAAAGAATACTTTTTTCCGATAACCATTCCATTTCCACTTGTCTTTGCCATAACATACCCTATCGTTGCCAAAGAAACAGATGCCGCCATCAATGTTGGGCTAAATTTTTCCCGGTCAACCAAAAAAACAACCCCTCCAGCCAATGTAAGTAATGCCCCACCGCCCAATAAGCTACCAGCACTTGCGGACAAATCAAATCGCCTACCTGTTTTACCAATAGACTTGATCTGGTTATAATGATATTGATAATAATAGGTAGTAAGGGTGTCTAGTATAAATACGCCCAGCATGGTGGGGGTTTGGCGAACTACAAATTGCTTTAAAAACAACGTGTCATTATTTATATGCGTAATGTATGCATTGAGAGAAACACCTGTGGTAGTAACTAGGTCTATATCGGTTCCAGAAAAGTATCGGTTGATTGTTTTGTTGTTTCGTTTTAACAAAATAACATCGGATGATTGGCCAAAGCTTTGGTAGCCTGGTAACAAAAGTAATATGAGTAATATCCGGCTCATGTAATAAAATATAGAAGGGTAAGGTAAAACAATCAAACGGTTTATTATTAATTTGTTGTAGAATATAAAACCCCCAACAACAGCGCAATCCCAAATATCAATAAAAGCAATCCAGAAGTTTTGTTAATTAGTACAATGTTTTTATGAGTCAGCCTTTTACTTAATCTTCCAGCCAATAACACTTTTCCCACATCGGCGCCAAAGTTGACCAAAATACAAGTAGAAAAAATAATAATTCGCTCTTTTATCGAATTGGCAATGGCGAGGGTGGTTGCGGAGGTGAGCCAAAAGGCAATGACGGCTGGGTTTAGGGTGTTGATAAAAAAGCCTGATATGACTAACCTCACATGCGTGCTGGCTGAAACCCGAATAGCAGACTCTTCCACACTGCGCATCTTTATTTTTTTAAAAAAAAGATAAAACACCCCCATAGCAACCAAAAAAATACTACCCGTAAGGCCAATAGCTTTTTTGAAGTGTAACAAATTGGTTACCATCTCGGAAAAAATATTGCTTAGCAACACTATTAGTAAATCGCTCAGCCAAACTCCTGCTACAAAACTAAAACCTCCTGTGCGTCCATTTACTACACTTTGTTTGATGATTGTAAAAACGATGGGGCCTACTGAAAATATCAGCAACAAACTTATAGCTAAACCCTTTAAAACCGCATTCATCATTCTTCTTTACATTAAATATTTGATGGGTGAATCCTAGTAAAAAGGATAGGGACAACTTGCACGAAATTACTTCTTTTTAAAAATAGGGACCGTGCTACAGGGTTCGCCATACATGATACTTTTAGCAACCGGCCGCAATAATTTGGTAGCTTCTAAATAGGCCGCTTCACCCACCGGCAGTTCGCCACAACCTTTTATTACAACCCTCTTATCCGTATAATCAGTAACGGCCATTTGAGCTATATTTTTCAGTAATATTTGTTTAGTCAATTCTGCTGCTGTTCCGAAGGCTACTTCCAATGCTATCGGTTGCAAATAACTTGCTACTAGCATATATGCCCAAATGGGTATAACCGCATCCGCACTGCAGGTCACAGCCACCAGCTTGTTGGTATATTGAATGAGGTCTAGCGCTTTTAGCGCTTCCCTAAAATCCTTTTCCTTTAAAATAAGTCCCATGAATAAATAATCCTTCATATCAAACAAGACAACCTCTCCTGTTGGAAAAAACTCCTCTAGGTTTATTGTTACGAGCGCACTCTCGCTGACCTTGTTATTAATTACTTCATCCATAGGTACAAAATTAAGCATAAATGTGCGCCTTTGGTTGGTTTCCCTTACTATAACTGGAATTTTGAAGCCGGAGTAAACTTGAATAACCGATAGCAGCGGGAGGTTTTTTCTTTTTATTACGATGATTTGCACGGACAAGACAATGGTTTTGGATAAGAACTTCGGTTCCATTATATTTAATGCTTGCTGACATTCAATGGAATTGACACATACGTGTTGGCCTCTTTTTTAGCAATGCGATTGTAAACCTTGCAACTATAAAATATGTCCATAAAAAACTTTGCCCTTTCTCTTCCTTTTTTATTGATGGCTATTTTATCCTGCTATAATTATAGCGACCGCCATAATCAATATACAGAATGGAGGGTGGCCGGAGGCACCAATGAGTTGACTCATTATTCTTCCCTTACACAAATTGATACCAACAATGTTAAACAATTGCAGGTGGCCTGGGTTTACCATTCAGAAAAAAACGACAGTGCCCAATTTGGTCCAATGGAATGTAATCCAATTATTATTGGTAATATTCTTTATGGCGTATCGCCCAAACTAAAATTATTTGCCATCAATGCCGCTACCGGCATACAACAATGGCAATTTGATCCTACAGACTCAATCGCCAACAAAAGTTGGCATAGAAGAAGCGTTAATATGAATAGGGGGGTTGCCTATTGGGAAGATGGGAATGACAAGCGAATTATTTACACCGTGGGATCGGTCGCCTATGAAGTAAATGCTGAGAACGGACAGCTCATTCCTTCCTTTGGAAAAAATGGTGGCATCAACCTCAATTTGGGACTGGGTCGGGAAGAGCATAGCGTTTTTGTTGCACCCACCTCGCCCGTTACTGTTTATAAAAACCTGTTTTTTTTAAGCGGTCTAGTGGGAGATGAAACCCCCGGACATATCCGAGCTTTTGATGTAAAAACCGGAAAACAACAATGGATATTTCATACGATCCCTTACCCTGGAGAGCCAGGCTTTGAAACCTGGGAAGATAGTACCGCATATAAATATTTGGGGTCTACCAATAGCTGGGCTGGTTTTAGTCTCGATGTAAAAAGGGGCATATTGTTTGCTCCAACCGGAAACCCTACGAATGACTTTTATGGTGGACAAAGGTTGGGAAAAGGATTGTATGGAAACTGTTTGCTTGCCCTTGATGCCGCTACCGGAAAACTACTATGGCATTTTCAAACCGTTCATCATGATGTGTGGGATATGGATTTGCCCGCCCCGCCAGCCCTAGTTACTGTTGTGCGCGATGGAAAATCGATTGATGCGGTTGCGCAAACAACTAAAACGGGTTTTGTTTTAATTTTTGAAAGAGCGACCGGAAAGCCCCTTTTTCCTATTGAAGAAAGACCTGTTGCCACCAACACACCCTTAGTGGGAGAAAAGCTATGGCCAACACAACCTATGCCCCTTTTACCAAAACCATTTGTAAGGCAGCTATTTACGGCCGGAGACCTAAATACAATATTGGGTGATACGAATTTTCAGGATATCAAAAGTCGCTACAACACTTATCGATCTGGTAATATGTTTACCCCGCCAACCATACAGGGCACGGTTATTTTACCCGGCTATGATGGCGGGGGAGAGTGGGGTGGACCTGCAATAGACCCCACCACCAATTTATTGTATGTAAACGCCAGCGAAATGGCCTGGGTGCTCAACATGGTGGAAAATAAGCCCGATAAAAAAACCGTACGTACCAACCTGGAAACTGGCGTAAGCTTGTATGCACGGTATTGCATGGGTTGCCATGGACCTGAACAGCGGGGGGCAGGAGATTATCCCTCCATCGTTGGCGCAGAGAAAAAATATACCACTGAAAAATTTCTTGAGTTGCTTTCAACTGGCAGAAGAATGATGCCGGGATTTAACAACCTTGCAAAAGAAGAAAAGCAAGCAATTGCTGCTTTTATTTTAAAGGATGAAATGCAACAGAAAAAAATATATTCAGGACCGATTGTAAAAATTCAAAAAGCGCCTATTTCACGCTATGGCTTTACCGGCTATAATAAATTTTTAACCAAGCAGGGCTATCCAGCCATCAGTCCTCCGTGGGGAACACTCAATGCCATTAACTTAAATACGGGAGCGTTGGTTTGGAAAATACCTTTCGGAGAATTTAAGGAACTAAAAGAAAAAGGAATCCCAACCACGGGACGTGAAAATTACGGAGGTCCTTTGGTAACTGCTGGTGGTGTATTGTTGATAGGCGCTTCTGCGGATGGAAAATTTAGGGCAATCAATAAAAGAACAGGTGCTATTTTATGGGAAACAGATCTTCCTGCTCCAGGAGTAGCAACACCCTCCGTTTATGAAGTGGGCGGAAAGCAATATGTAGTTATTGCATGTGGTGGCTCAAAATGGGGAGGTAAAAAAAGCGATTCTTATATTGCCTTTGCTTTACCCAAAAAATAAATTAAAGAACCTCGCGCATTGATAAAAAATATTTTATCGGAGTAACAAACCATTTATAATTATTCAATGGTCCATCATTTAGCCCCGTAAATGATATGCCTTTGGCTGGGTAAACACGCGCAAACCTACTGATGATAACGTGCTTCCAAAGCCACTATGTTTTCTACCACTCCAAGGTAATGCTGCACTTACTCGGTCGCAACAATTCCAATACACGGTTCCGGCATTCAGCTGGCGTTGAATTGCTGCAGCCCTTGTTTCATTATTACAAAAAACTGCTGCAGTCAATCCATATTGGGTATCATTCATCAGCGCAATTGCAGCAGCATCATCGCTTACTTTCATTATGCCAATAATTGGTCCGAA
Organism: Chitinophagaceae bacterium; assembly: GCA_947472215.1. Taxonomy (GTDB): domain Bacteria; phylum Bacteroidota; class Bacteroidia; order Chitinophagales; family Chitinophagaceae; genus Ferruginibacter. The sequence goes on along the minus strand of CANJAW010000030.1, from coordinate 711 downwards.
TGACTCTTCTTTCATCACATCCATTTCATGGGTAACATTCACCAAAACGGTTGGCTCAAAATAATTGCCCAAACCTGGAATAATTTTTCCTCCACATAAAACGGTGGCACCCTTGGATACGGCGTCCTGAACCTGAGCGGCTAAAAATGCCGGCTGTTCCTTTCTTGTTAAAGCGCCGATATAAACATTTTCAGATAAGGGATTTCCTATAGTATAGGATTTTACTTCTGCCACAAAAGCCGCCACATAAGCATCATAGCATTTTTCGTGCACATAAATTCTTTCTACCGAACAGCAGCTTTGGCCATTGTTGTAAAAAGCCCCATCCGCTGTATTCGCAGCAATGGTTGGTATATCTGTAACATCATCTGTAACATAGAGCGGATCCTTACCGCCCAATTCTAGCCCACAGGGTTTCATTTTTTTACTCACGCGCTCATAAATATATTTTCCGGTTGCATAAGAACCGGTGAAAAAATAAGCATCTACATCTGCTGCCAATAATAATTCACCCACCTCTTTTGCGCCCACCGAAATTTGAAAAACATTTTCAGGAACCCCGGCAGCATGCAAATATTTTTCTATTTCCATTCCTGTTAATGTTGACAATTCGGATGGCTTATAAATTACTGCATTGCCGGCCAACAAAGCTGGTACAAACACATTGGTACCTACCAGATAAGGGTAATTCCAAGCAGAAATATTACATAC
>CANJAW010000029.1:0-13452 GCA_947472215.1 Chitinophagaceae bacterium | reverse complement strand
TTAAAATAATATTCTTCCACCTTCCAATAATCTGAAAGGGTCCATCGAGGTCGCCCAAAATGGAACCGATCATATAATTTCTCACCAGCAGCAATTCCTCTTCGTCAATCAGGGTGTTCCTTAACAGGTCCATCTCTTTGTATACCTCTGTAACAGTAGCTTCACTTACTTCCTTGCCAGCTTCAGTGCTGATCATCCAGGCACTTTCCTGGATATGATTTTGAACATAGCTATGGATACCATACGTATATCCCTTGTCTTCACGAATATTACTCATGAGCCTTGATCCAAAGAATCCACCAAATACCGTGTTAAGCACCATCACATTCATAAAATCGGGATGATGCCGATTAGGGAATGGCCTGGCAATTCTGATGGCAGCCTGCACGCCATTGGGATCATTGGAAATATGTTGTTTTTTTTGAGAAGCGGGGAGTAGCAGTTGCACTGGTAATGACTGCCCATTTTTTGTGATGGCCAAATCGCCAAACTGCTGGTTCAGTTGTTCAAACAGGTCGGCTGGCAAATTGCCTGCTACAAAAATCACTGCACGACCATTCACATAATACTGCTGAAAATGTGCTTTCATCTGCTCTGTAGTCAGTGCTTGATAGTCTTCCGCTTTCAGGTATTTTCCATAAGGATGTTTTTCGCCAAACAAATATGCATCGATTAATCGATTAGCAACAAAATCACATTTTTGCAAACTCACTGTTAATTTTTGTTGGCTGTTTTGTTTAAAAATATCCAACTCCGATTCTGGAAAAACTGAGTCTGTAATCATTTCCCGCATTACTGGTAGTAGCATATGTAAATGCTTGCTCAAGGTATGTAGGGATACAGTAGCTGTTTCATTATAACAAGACCGGTTGCAGTAAGCTCCGTAATATTCAAAATGCTCATTGATTTGAAAAGCGGATTTGGTGGAACTGCCATTTTTCAACATAAAGTTGGTAGCAATCGCAACGCCATTATTTGTTTCATAACTATTGCCTGCATAAAAAACAATTTCCATTTGTAACACTTCCTGCGCACCGGCATGAATTGCATACACTTCTACCCCATTGTTTAGAACCATCTTTTGGTAAGGCTTTAGAAGAAGGTCAAATTCGATGGCGTCTTTTATTATGGGAGCCGATGTTCTGTCGATCATTATTATTTTTTAGAATTTTCCGAATTACTTCGTTGGTTAATATTGCCGCACAATGTGCCTAATTTTTATAGGGTACATTTTAATGTAAAGGGAATGACATCAAAAAGTAAAAAAAATATTCAAATCAACAGTCTGCTTATTCACCCCATTGGAGAAAACAAAAACTGCTAATTGGCAGCATAGTAATACAATGTATTGCAATTGTTGTCATTGAATATCGCTCTGCTTTCATTCATCAACTCTTCCCTAGTCACTGCCTGGTAACGTTCTAGTTCTTTGTTGATCAGGTCTGCATCGCCGAGTAATTCGTACATAGCTAAACTGGTGGCGCGGTTCATCACGCTCATGTCTTCAAAAGCCATCATGCTTTCTGTTTTGTTCTTTACTTTTTGCAATTCCAGTTCACTGATGCCTTCCAGTTGCAACTTGCTAATTTCTTCCATTACGGCTGCTTCTGCATCCTTCATGGAAACTCCTTTTACTAGTTTTCCTTCTATAGATAAAAGTCCAGCATCGGTACTTCCATAATGAGAACAATCAATATTGCTGAACAACTGTTTTTCCTTCACCAGCGCTTGGTATAAACGCGAAGATCCGCCACCACTTAGGATTTCAGTAATAAGGTCGGTTACATAATATCGTTTATCCAGCCTTGAGTAAATATGCCAGCACTTGAATAATGCATCCAGCGGAACATTGGCCTTCACTTCCATTGACCGAGGTGCAATCTGAGGAGGTTCTACCGGCAACTGGCGATTGTATTTGGTGCCCGAAGGGATCGGGGCAAACCATTTATTGGCCAATGTTTTTACCTGTTCAACAGTAACCTTTCCTGCCACGACTAATATCGCATTGATAGGAGTATAATGTTTGTAGAAAAAGTCTTTTACATCCTGCAATTGGGCATCTTCTACATGCTTCAATTCCTTTCCGATGGTCATCCATCGGTAAGGATGAACCGTATAAGCCAGTTCCCTCATTTTATGCCAAACATCACCATAGGGCTTATTGATATAATGTTCCTTGAATTCTTCGCATACTACTTTACGCTGCACTTCCAAACTTTTACTATCAAATGCCAAGCTCAGCATTCGATCACTTTCCAGCCAAAAAGCCGTTTCAATATTTTCTGCTGGCAACTGACAATAGTAATTGGTAAGGTCATTGGTAGTAAAGGCATTGTTTTCTCCGCCAGCCATTTGCAGCGGCTCATCGTATTCGGGGATATTCATACTGCCGCCAAACATCAGGTGCTCAAATAAATGGGCAAAACCGGTCATCCCCGGATGCTCATCCCTAGCGCCTACATCATAAATCACATTGACAACTGCCATCGGTGTACTTTCGTCCTCATGCACCAACACCCTCAAACCATTTTCAAGGGTAAATTTTTCGTACTGAATCATGCGGCAAAGTTAAGGACTGTTTGAGTATTATTACTTGTTATAATATTGAGAAATTTTATTGCCGCCGCTAGCGAATACTCAATGGTTGTATACTAACCTGCAACAGTTTTTTATCTCGTCGAAGGGTAATCTTTATTTTTTGTTTGGGCGACTGTAATAGGGCCTTATACGCCATGATATTGCTGGTGAAATTGCTGCCCACCCCTATAACAATGTCATCTTTTTTAATTCCTGCTTTTGCTGCAGGAGAACCTGGTATTACATCTTCCACCACTACAATGCCCTCTATACTGAAGATATTCAATCCGGTATATGCATAATCAAAGGGGTCTCTGAAATGACTATTGGGCAGTAGATGAATCTCCTTTTTGGGATAATTGATAGTGAGATTAAAACGACGCAACAAGTCGTTTCCCAATAACCCACCAACGAAGGGATAAGAGGTTACCTTATACGCATCTTCATATAAATAGGTAGGTACATTCCTGAATGAATACTTGCCAATTTTCACCCGCTTTACAATGGTCAACCGCATCTGCAACTTACCGCCAATACCCTCTGCTATGCTAGTAAGGGGTTTTCGTTTACTTAACAATATACTACTGTCTTTTGCATAATCTTCGCTCAGTAAAAAACAAAGTCCGGCACCGGTATCAAAATAAAAGTTGAAATTTTGAGTCACCCTATCCTGAAAAGTAACTCGAACGATGGGTAATGTGGTAAAAGCTGGTCGAAGCAGCGAACCGCGCTTTGGATAGGCAAGATTGCCAGGTTCAAATACCTCTATGAAAGAACTATCAAAATTCAATCGAACAATATACCTACTAAAAAAGCTATAGCCAATAATACCATCTATTTTTTCACCATATACACTGCTCAGCATTTCATAATCATTGATATGAAAATTTAGGCCTTCCATCGATAGCCCAGGAAAATGGAGTTGCTGGTTAAATAAAAAGCTCACTTTTCGCTCCCCTCCCATACCCCGGATAGTGGTATCAGAAGGGATGGGTTGCAGCTGAAAATAGTTGCAGGTAGCCGAATCCAGTGATATTCCACCACTACCGGTATCCAAAATAAAATTGAGCGAATCAGGAATTGCTCCGAGCGTAGCCCTTACCACCATTACACCGCCGGTATACATTGTAAAAGGAAAGCGGGTAATCAATTTTGCGGCGGGAAAGCGGATGGTTGTATCTTGAGCCTTACCGATCACCAGCAGAAATGTAAAAGAAAATATGTAAAATAAATTCTTCATAAAGCAATAATTAAATATACAACCTAATGGGTGTACTTTTGTTATTAATTTACAACTAGTGTTATGGAAATAAATGAATTATTTAAAAAAGCGCTCAACTTCGAAAACCTGTCGGTAGAAGAAGGTGTATATCTTTTCGAAAATGCTCCCTTGACAGAACTAATGTATGTGGCAGATGAGTTAAGGAAAATTCAAGTACCCCATGGCAAGGTAACCTGGATCATAGACAGGAACATGAATACCACCAATGTGTGTATCGCCAATTGCAAGTTTTGCAACTTTTACCGCATTCCAGGACACGCAGAAGCTTATATCACTGATATAGAAACTTACAAGAAGAAAATTGAGGAAACTTTTCGCTTTGGTGGCGAGCAGTTGCTTTTACAAGGGGGTCACCATCCCGATCTTGGATTGAGCTATTACACCCGTCTTTTTAAAGAATTAAAAAGCTTGTACCCCAATTTGAAATTGCATACCCTAGGGCCGCCAGAAGTGGCGCATATTACCAAATTAGAAAAAAGTACCCACCGCGAAGTATTGATGGCGTTGAAAGAAGCAGGGCTAGACAGCTTACCCGGACCAGGTGCCGAAATTTTAACTGACAGGGTTAGACGCTTAATCAGTAAGGGAAAATGTGGCAGTCAGGAATGGCTGGATGTAATGCACGAAGCACATAAGCTGGATATTACCACTAGTGCCACTATGATGTTTGGGCATGTGGAAACCATCACTGAAAGATTTGAGCACTTGGTAAAATTAAGGGAAGTGCAAAGCCGAAAACCGGAACATGCAAAAGGCTTTTTGGCCTTTATCCCTTGGACATTTCAGGATGTTGATACTTTATTATCGAAGATCAGGGGAATCCATAATCTGACTACTGCCGAAGAATATATCCGAATGATTGCCATGAGCCGTATTATGTTGCCCAATGTAAAAAACATTCAAGCTAGTTGGTTGACGGTGGGCAAGAAAACTGCTCAACTCTGCCTCAATGCCGGCGCGAATGATTTTGGCAGCATCATGATTGAAGAAAATGTAGTGAGCGCTGCAGGCGCTCCCCATCGGTTTACCAGCAAAAGCATACAAGATGCGATTCGGGAAGCAGGCTTTGAACCACAACTTCGCAACCAACAATATGAATTCAGGGCCATGCCAAAAGTGATGGAAGAACAGGTGATTGATTACTAAACAATGTGCGCTTTTTTGATGTCTAATGTCTGATTTTTTGATGTCTGATTTTTTTTATTTGCAGCAGCCTATTGAAAATCATACATCAAAAAATCATACATCAGACATACCCCAACAACTTCAAAACCTTCACAGTATCATACATCAAAAAATCATACATCAGACATATTCCTAGCCCATCAAGACAAAAAAAGGTCCTATCAGACATTGATTCCTCCACTCACTTCTATCCGCTGACCATTGATCCACCGAGCATCATCGGTACAAAGAAATGCAACTACAGATCCAATATCATTGGCTGCTCCTACCCTGCCTAAAGGGGTCATTGAACTCAACGCAGCCTTCATTTGCGGATTGCCTCGAATTGCTGCATTGTTGAAGTCGGTTTCTACTGGTCCGGGTGCAACCACATTTGCTCCGATGCCTTTGGCGCCCAATTCTTTAGCTAGGTATTTGGTAAATGTTTCTATAGCTCCCTTCATAGAGGCATACACCGAATACCCCGGATGGGCAAAACGAGTAGTGCCGGAAGAAATATTTATAATGCGCCCTCCCTCATTAATATAGGGTACAAATTTTTGTGTTAAAAAATAGATTCCTTTAAAATGCACATTCAGAAAATCGGTAAACATTTCTTCAGTTACCTCCAAAAAGGGAACCGTTGCGCCCATGCCAGCATTATTAACTAAGAAATCAAATCGATCGGTATTCCAATTGGTCTGTAAGCTCTCCAATACCTGCTTTACAAAGCGATCAATTGATGTGCTATCAGTCATATCCAACTGAATAGCAACTGCCTTTTGGCCAATTGCCTTAATCGACTGCACCGTTTGCATGGCATCTGCTTCATTGGTTCGATAAGTAAGGATAACATCTATTCCTTTGAGGGCTATACTGGTAGCCATATCTTTTCCTAGTCCGCGGCTACCGCCTGTTACAAGTGCAATTTTTTGTAAAGCTGACATAATTGTTTTTTTAATTTCCACACAAAGCTATGGCTTGTAAGAGTTAAAACTAGAGAGCGGCTTGATTTATTGAATTTTTCCAAAAAAAGGCTCGGGAAAAATTAAAAAAATAGGATGGTTTATCGTTACTATTGACCAAAACGCTCAACAAAAAAAGTAAAAAAATCATCTGATGATACTATTTGACTCAATTCTGCGTTCAATTGATATAAAATACAGTATCCATGCCTACAAAAATCAACAAGAAAAATGCTGGCCCGCTACTTCAATTAGTAAAAAACTGGTTTAACAAAATTTTTCAATCCCCGGATATTTACCCCATCCGATATTATAAAAAAGGGAAACGTTTTCGCCGTTACTAAGTAGCCCTATATTCATAGCATGCTTGATGGTAATGTCCCTCTAGTGATCAGTTTATAAGCGAATGTATTTCACAGCGTTGTTTAAAATTTATACAAAACTGGCTGCTTTTGTATAATTACTTGCTGTTCTTCTACAACAAGAAAAGCTATTTATTTGCCCAAATAATTAAAGGAAAATTTCGCTGGCATGAAATTTCAAAAACGAAAAATAAATAATGGCACGGTTTTGGAAATATTATTTTCGGCGCCAAGGAATTTTACAATTAATCAAGAATTAAAAAAATATAATCATGGGTAATACAGATAATTTTTTGTCTAAGGGCAATCAAAAAAAATCGGGTGTAGCAAATTATAAAAATATAGTTATCGGGATTTTATCAGTTGTCGTTGTTGGACTGGGAGCCTATTTAATCACTGATAAAAATAAATTAAGTGGGGTTATCCATCAACAAGCCACCCAAATAACAAAAGTAAATGAAGAGAAAAGTGATATTCAAAAAAGTTTTGACGCATCGCTAGCCAGGCTCGACTCGATGTATACTATCCATAATGAGTTGGGCAGTACACTATCAGAGAAAAACGGAGAAATTGCCAAATATAAATCGGAAATACGCAGTATTTTGAACAAAAGAAATGCAAGCGCAGGAGAACTTTCAAAAGCAAAATTACTAATTGCTTCCCTGAATGGAAAGATAGTAAATTTGCAAGCAGAAGTGGTGCGACTAGCTAGGGAAAATGATAACCTATCCAGTGAAAAGGCCTTATTATCAATGGAAAAGGAAAGGCTGACTACAGAACTCACTAGTACCAACAATATAAAACAGACGTTGGAAAAGAAAGTAGATATTGGAACCACTTTGAACGCTTCGAATATTCAGATTACTCCTGTAAACATCAAAAAAAATGGGAAAGAAAAAATTTCCACCATTGCAAAAAGGGTAGACAAACTTGTGGTTAGTTTTGATGTGGATAATCGAATTGCAACAGCAGGCACAACAGATGTGTATGTATTAGTAATTGGCCCTGATGGAAAACCATTGTCTGCTGATGGACAAGGCTCCGGTAATTTCAACACCAGAATGGAGGGGTATAAATCTTTTACTGCTAAAGTGCCTATCGAAGTAGAAACTGCAAAAAAGAAAAATGTAGAATTTGCAATCAAGCCGGAGACTAATTTTCAGCAGGGTAATTATACTATACAGATTTATCAAAATGGATTTAAGATTGGTGAAGGAACGCAGTCGCTTAAAAAAGGGGGCTTATTCAGTTAATCAATTACAATCTTCCATTGTAAAGAAGCTGCTTGGGAATTTCCTAGGTGGCTTCTTGCAAAACTAGCAAGGTCTATGTTTTTTTTCTTGACTAAATCTTTCACTCACTCCAACTCCATAGGGTTGCTTTTGCTGATATTATTTTATCAGTAATTTATGAAAACGTTCAATTTCTGTTTTCTCTAGCGTTGATATAGCTTCATTATTGTCAAGCTTTGTTTTAATGAAGACCACCCGTTTGTGCTGAGGATATTTTGACAAAATATCATTAACCCTTTTTTCCAGCAGCTCGTCTTTCAGCATTTGTGGAGCCGCCATCGGCATGGGTGATTTGTAGCGATTGGGCTTCTTTAAAATAATCGCTTCTAGGGTAGCCAATTTTCCGGGGGAGAGGGATGGAACATTGCACGCCTTCTGGTATAATCCCTCGAGTTGTTTTTTGCTAAGGCTTCCTCTTTCTTGATACTGAAATAAAAGGCTTTCTAAAAAGTTAGAGGTTGGATAAGCTGCAAAGGATTCTTTCAGCACATCCAATATAATATCCAGGCCCGGTTTAATTTTATTCATATCTACAATTAATACACTAAAAATAAGCAAAAAGATTTGAATGGGGTTTTTGGGCGGGTTAGCAATTGGCCCATTGCTACAGAGGAGCGACCAATCAACAACAAAATAAATTACAACCAACCTGTCAATGGATTGGTTACCCTAAGAATGGGTTACAGCGTTGGGATAATTATCAATCCATTCTAACAATAGACTGCAACGCTGGATCAAGAATGAAAAACGAATGGCCATTGAATGAATATTCCTTTCTTGTTCCGGTATATTGCACAGTTTTCAATACATTTGAATTAAAATATCACCGGCTTACAATTCAAAAATTCTAAAAATAAAAACCATGCGCTATTTATACACCTGTTTACTCATTACAATTGCTTGCTTTTCATTTGCACAAACTGTCAAGTTGGGCAGCCCCGAAGCTAAAAAATCCATCATCGCCTTCAATGGCAACAGCTACAACGGGTATTTTATGGAATTTAATGCCGATCAGCAGATTGTAGGGGATGCCATTAAGGAACAATTTAAATTACAGGGAATAAAACCAACAGAAACAAAAGGATTTATGGTATACCGCAATTTGGTAATGACTGCCATAGACCCAAAAACTCCGCTGGATGCTTTTGTAAAAGTGGAAAGGAAAAGCAGAAAGGAAAAAGACCAGACGGTGGTATATTTTATTGCAGCGATAGCAGGTGAAATTCCTGAGGAAAAAGTAAATTCAGGTGTGGCCTCAAAATCATCGATCACCCTAGTAAAAAAGGCAGATGGTTTTTTAGTTGGATTGATTCCAGATATTACGCAACGACTCTACAATATTGATATTACCAACCATCAAAGCCAGGTGCAAAAAGAAGAAAAAAAATTGGCTTCCCTAATGTCTGGTCAGGTAGAGATGGAAAAGAAGTTGAAAATATTACAGAGTGATATTGAATATAATAAAAATGCCAATGAAAGGCAAACCATCGAAGTTGAAAAGGCAAAGAGTTTGCTGGATGAGCTAATCGCCAACAATCCATCTAAAGAAAAAAAATAGTCTTTCCAAGCTGCGGGTTTTTGGTAGCTATTAAATTTCGAATACTGCATTTTTTTTATAACTGCCATGCTCGTGTTGACGCGTATAACCCAACTGATTTGTACGCATGGTCGTTTTCCCCAACATAAAATCGGGTGTATTAAAATGGTGATGCCCATACAACCAGTTACTGACATTGGAATCTACAATGAGATCCTGGAGTTCTACCGCAAAGCCTTGGCTAAGTTCACTTTTTTTATATTTCGGTGGATAGTGCAAAAAAGTAGGTACATGGTGGGTTAGCACGATATTTTTTGATCCGACAGTCAATTCACTAATTTCTTTTTTTAAAAAAGCCAACCCTTTTGCATGTAGCTGGTTGAAATGTAATGGAAGAAAAGGTTCCCCATTAATAGTAATTGCAGCAAAATCAGCTAGCCTTTTCTGAATCAGCAATTCGCTTTCAGGGCTAATATGACTCCAAAGGGTGCTGCAAATAATATTCACTTCCTTATAAATAATAGTCTGATTGTTGACTAAAAAAACATTGCTACGGATTTTTTCAAAAATGGGATCATTGATCTTCTTCATATCATACCCATAATATTCATGATTGCCAGGAATCCAATACACTGCTTCAAAATGGTCGGCTACATAATCAAAAAATGAATACTCCAGATGATTCAAAGCAAAAGAAAGAATATCACCCGCTAAAAGTAATATTTCACCCACCGGTAATATTGGGTGCTTGCTAATGTAACGATTGTTTTCGGAAAATTCCAAGTGCAGATCCGAGCAGTATTGTATTTTCATTTTGCTGATTAAAGATTTCTCAAAAACAATTTTGAATTCTATAAACAATAAATGAATTTACGCATTGTCTTCCATTTGAGTTCATTCAATTTTGCATTTAAGTTCATACCCTTGCCTTAGCAGCCTATTGGCTGGTAAACTTTTTTAAATGAGCATATAATGAAATACTAATCACAATCTTCCAAATGCATCCGCTGGTGATGAGCACCTGCTGCTACATGCAAAGCAAAACCAACTATGGCAGTGTCTTTTAATAAATTGACCAGGGCCATCTGCCGCATATCTTTGTCACCAGCGTGGAGATAATTGGGCAAATGGATAGTGAGTATAAATATTACTAGCAGTATTGCAAGCAGATATGCTGCCACCTTCACCATTCGATTGGTCAAAAAGGAAATGGCCGTCAACATAAATGCTGCGCCTACAAAATACACCCACCAGATTCCTCCCGGCACAAATGCGGGTACATACACCAATAGATCGCGGGGATGCAAAAAATGAAATAGACCAAATACAAACAAAACAACACTAAGCAAATAAATTGCTATTCGGGAGACAATATGATGCTGTTTCATAAAAAATAATTTAAATTTTAAAATGCCTTACCCCTAATCAGAACTTTAATCAATTCATAAACTAAACTCCTAAACCCGAAAAAAAATGAGCCATCAAAATAAAAGGCATTAAAGAGGACCAATTCTATCGATGGGCCGCAGACAACCCTTTTTTACTGAGGCAATTTTTGCATATTGAATAAAAAATCCGACATAAAATGCGGCAAAATAAATGCCAACCTGTCAATCCCTTCAATACCAATCTTATGCACCTCTGAAAATGTTTTTTGGCACAGTTTTTTCTGCTTTATTTTGCTGTTTTTCATCTTTTTGTTTAGGCCGAAAGTATTCCATGTTGCCGGCTAAAAATGAAGCGCTTGATTGGCCGCAGTTTATTTTATCATTTTAAAAACATTTTTATGCGCACAGTAAACAAACTATTCATTGGAGCTGCCATTGGGGCCATTGTAGGTATTTTATATGCCCCTAATAAGGGTTCTATCACCAGGAGAAGACTTCACCGAAAAGGCAACCAACTCCGTGATAAGATCAACGACTTGAAAGATGTCATCAATGAAAAAATTGATACGCTAAAAGAAGATGCTGAAGATATGGCAATGCAGGGAAATGGTCATTATAGTAAATGACACCCATTTTTCTGACCTAAATGACTAGCAATGAATTGGCCAATACTCATCTTTTTTGGAATGGCAGCCATCGCCCTGGTTATCTGGCTGGCCAGACGCAACCAAAAAGACGAAAAAAAATTTGAACAACAACTCAACAGTGAATTCAAAAAAGACCCTGCCGATTCCGATGATCCGGAAACAGATGAAGTGGTGTAACCCATTTGGTAAGAGATGACATCTTTTTTCAGAGATGACATCTCCCAAAAAAGATGTCATCTCTGAGTGATTGATTTCATCTCTGAGTAATTACTTTTTCTTCAAACCCGATAGGTATTCCAACAAGTTGGCCATATCCTGCAATGACATCTGCTGATGCAAATCTGCTGTCATCATCGACTGCGACATTTGAGTCAGTGACTTTATATTATTTGTTTTGAGTGCTATTTTTCCACCACCAGGAAATTTGAGTTCAATGTCATTCTCTGTTTTGCTGGTTACAATACCTGAAAAAGTAGCTCCATCCTTCATCTCCAACTCCCAGCCTTCATACCCAAAACCAATGCCCGCAGATGGATGTACAATGGCATCCAATAAACTTATTTTGGGTAATTTGGAGCCTATTTCTGATAGATTTGGACCAAAATCAAAACCCACTTGATTTACCTTGTGACAAAGAATACAGGCACTGGAAAAAACTTTTTTTCCGGCTGCTGTATTACCCGTCAATACCTGCAATTCACTCATGGTGGGGTCCTTTTTTTCACCCGCCTTTATACTTTTAGCCGGTACATAATTTGCCGCCTCTTTTCTAACCGATTCACGCGTTGAACCACTTACACTGAATACAATATCGGGTACCAAGACAGCAGGTACTTTGTTATTTTTTAACAGCTGTAGCACCCTTATTTCCCCTGTCTTGCTTCTACCAATTGCTTTTGCAGACAGCTTTCTTAGCGGCAGTGAATATTTTTCTGATAACAATATACTTTGTAATAAATCAATCGATTCAGTAGTTCCCACCAATCCAAGCACAGCCATTAATCCCCTTTGCTGCGCGATATCATTTCCATTAATCCCTTTCCAAATTGGCTCAGTTCCACAAAGTTGCAATAACAAACTGGCAGCATTTTTATTTACCGGACGAGAAAGAATTTGACTAGACAATTTCAATAGATTGTCACATTGCGATTTCACTTCGTATTTGCTCACCAATTCTATATACTGATCGCTACCATTTAAAGATTGCAATACTTCACCCAATGCATTTTGTGCTACCGGCGAATTGCTTACCGATGCTACATCGAGTGTATTTAGCACCATTCTATTCAATGCAATATCGTGCGAGGTGTTATTCGAAATCATTTTTATCAACAACTCCGATTTAGTAGGCCCCTCATTAAAATCAAATGCACGAAAATACCTTGCCCGATTTTTAAGAGTCTCCTTGCCATCCACAGCCAATGATGCCAAATAAGGTAATGCTATTGGTGTTCTTGCACGCCAAACAATATCACGTGAACCCGCAGTTTTCAAAGGATCCTTAACCAATGAAAGATAGGCTTCAAAAAAATGATCCCACTGTCCTGCTGCACCAATACCCAATGCCTCCAAATACCAACGGTCTTTCCCATCATGTTGAGCAGCAAGGGAAGCCCACAATTCAGGAGCTTCGGGGGAATTATTGTGGTGTAAAGCCAACGCACATTCGCGACGTACCTGGGCATCCGCATCCTTCAATAATAAACGAACCGATTCAATAACGCCTACGCCTAATTGTTTTGACGCCCTAATGCCAATGATGCGCAGATTAGGGTCCCTAGACCTGAGGGCCTGTTGAATATATTTACTTGCTAGAGCAGTTGGCCTATTTACCAGGGCCCAAAAAGCCCTTGCCCGCAAACGGGGATTTGGTGAAGAACTCCAGCATTTTTCTAACTCCGAAGTTGCCCCTGTTCCCATCTGCTGCAATGCTGTAAATGCATGCTGCCGAACATTAAGATTAGGATTTTGCAAAGCAGCCACTGCACCAGCAGCCGAGTTGAAATTGAAAGAAGGAATTTTATAATTAGCAGCTGGAGGAGCTACCCGATAAATTCTACCCCGAATTTGATCACCCGCCTGATGGCCGCCTACGCCTGGATCATACCAATCTGCAATGATGAGTGAACCATCTGGTGCAACACATACATCTGATGGTCGAAACCACTGATCATGCTCTCCCTTTAAAATATTAACCACCGAAGCGCTATACCCCGCTCCATTATTTTTCACTGGATA
>CANJAW010000028.1:0-13511 GCA_947472215.1 Chitinophagaceae bacterium | reverse complement strand
GAACCCAGTTTTGGCTGGTCGCTTTGCAGCTTGAACAAATATGGATGCCGTTACTTTTTCAATCAATTTTTTGTCCAATCCAAGGTGTTCTGCGGTTGCCATTGCCATATTATATGGAGTCAGTAATTCTTCTCCAGAAATATGATAGATACCTTTTGCTTTATTTTCAATAGCAAGTAATATTCCTTTTGCCAGATCTTCCACATAAGTAGGTGTCCGCCACTGATCACTGACAACTTTTATTGGCTTACCCTGAGACAAATTATTTTGCACCCAGCTTACCATATTACTTCTATTACCAACCAATATATTCCCATATACCAATACCGTTCGAATGATACACCATGGCAGCTTGGCCTCCATTACTGATTTTTCGGCACCCAGTTTACTACTGCCATAATAATTGACAGGACCCGGAATATCCGATTCTACATAAGGTCCTGCTTTTCCATCGAAAACAAAATCTGTAGAAATATAGATAAAAAATGCCCCTATAATTTCAGCAGCTCCCAGCAAAAAACGAGTAGCGGTAACATTGGTATTCCAACAGTGAACAGGATTTTGCTCACATTCATCCACTTGAGTAATAGCGGCAGTATGAATGATGATACTAGGCTGATAGGATGTAACCAAGGAATTCACTTCTACCCCATCGGTAATATCAAGTGAAACATAGCTGAAGAGATTGGAAAAATGAAAAGGCAAACGGGAAGGTCCCTTTCCGGTAGCCAATACCTCATATGCTGAGGAATCAATCAACAGTTTCACAAGATGTTGACCCAATAATCCATTGGCACCTGTAATCAGTACTTTCATAAAATGGTGGTATTAAAAAAGCTTAGGGCTGGGTTACAAACCCCATACCCATAGTAAACATTACAAAACTCCAAATATCTGTTGCTTCTTCAATCATTTTTCCGGTTGGCTTTCCAGCTCCATGCCCAGCCTTGTGGTCGATCCTAATCAGTGAAGGATTAGGCCCATCATTAACTTCCTGTAACCGAGCGGCAAATTTAAAACTGTGTGCAGGTACCACCCTATCGTCATGATCGGCAGTAGTTACTAATGTTGCTGGGTAATTGCTTCCCTTTTTTAAATTGTGAAGGGGAGAATAATTGTAAAGATTGGCGAAATCTTCTTTTTTATCACTTCTGCCATATTCGGTGGCCCATGCCCAACCAATGGTGAAAAGATGATACCGCAGCATATCCATTACGCCCACCTGGGCAATGGCCACCTTAAACAATTCGGGATGCTGGGTGATACAGGCTCCTACTAGCAACCCTCCGTTGCTACCTCCACGCAAGGCGATCTTGGATGGGTTGGTATACTTGGCAGTTGTTAAATAGTCAACTGCTCCATAAATATCATTAAATACATTTTGCTTATTTTGAAGCATCCCATCTTTATGCCACTGTTCACCATATTCACTACCACCCCTTAAATTGACCACTACATATACGCCCCCCTGCTCAATAAAGAAAGCATTTGAAATACTGAAAGAAGGAGTCATAGGAATATTAAATCCTCCGTAGCCATAAATCAGTGTAGGATTGTTTCCATTGAGTTGCAAACCTTTCTTGTAAGTTATAAACATGGGTACCCTGGCACCATCCTTACTTTTAAAAAAAGCCTGGATGGTAGTATAGGCATCCGTATTAATTTTCAGCTCTGGCTTTCGATAAAGTTTACTAACACCGGTTGCTATTGAATACCTGAAAATGGTAGGTGCACAATTAAACGAGCTATAGGTGTAGAAAAAAAACTGATCTTTTCTTTTTCCATCAAATCCGGCTGCCGTTCCTATACCAGGAAGTTGTAGGGCTCTTTCTGAATTTCCAGCATAGCTGTATTGATAAATTCTGCTGGAGGCATTTTCCAAATAAGATAAAAATAATTTACCTCCTACCGAACCCACGCTTTGCAAAAGATGAGTCCGCTCCCCAATAATTTCCTTGAAATATTTCGGATCCGAAAAATTGGGATCAATAGATACCACCCGGTAATTGGGTGCTCCAATATTTGTTTTAACAAGCAATCGCCCACCATCATTGTCAATGACGGAAGCTTCACTTTTAAAACCCTTTATTAACAATTGAAAACCCAATTTTTGGGTAGTAGCCCTAGTATCCATCACCCATATTTCATTTCCACTGGTCCCCTCTGATTTATTTACCACCAAAAAACGTTCATCCTCTGTTAACGCAGCAGAAATCGTTCGTAAGGGATGGGCTGCATCCTCATAAATAATTTTATCAGCACGCTGGGGTGTTCCAATATAGTGATAATACAATTTATGAAATTGATTTTGCCTGCTTAATTTATTTTTCTCCTCCTCAGCTGGATATCGACTGTAATAAAATCCTTCCTCACCTTTCCATGAGATACTACTAAATTTTATCCACTGCAGTTTTTCATCCAATATTTTTTTTGACTGCACATCCATGATATAAGCTTCCTGCCAATCACTGCCACTTTGTGCCTGCAAGTATGCACAGTACTTAGCCGTTTTGGAAAATGCGGGTACCCCCGGCACAGCCGTACCATCTGCACTCAGAACATTAGGATCAATAAAAATTTCTGGAACACCCGTTAAACTGCGTTGCCGGTATAAAACCGATTGATTTTGCAATCCATCATTTTTATAATAATAATAATAACTACCCTCTTTAAAAGGAGCACTGTATTTTGCGTAGTTCCACATTTCTTCCAATCTATTTTTAACCTTGTCCCTAAATGGAATTGCTGAAAGATATTGATTGGTTAGGCTGTTTTCTTCGGCAACCCATGCCTTGGTTTCCTCACTGTTGTCATCTTCCAGCCAACGGTAAGGATCCTCAACCCGAGTTCCAAAATATTCATCCACCTGGTTTAGCTTTTTGGTGGTGGGGTAAATTGGCTGCGAAAATAGTTGATTCGAAAAAAAGGAAGCTGCCATGAGTAAAAATACTGTTTTTAAAACCTTATACATTACAGATATATTAATATGAATTACAAATGTACTGTACATTTATTTACAATTTTGCACCAACTAAAAACAAGTGGGTAAGCTGATTGATATTAAAAGTGTATTTTTGCATCTTTTTAAGAAGGATACGTTATAAAATCAGAGGTAATAATTAATTAAATTATAATATCAACCCTTTTCATTCCATATGAAAAAAACAGTAACAAAGATAGGGGTACTTACATCCGGAGGAGATGCGCCAGGTATGAATGCGGCTGTAAGGGCAGTAGTTCGGACAGGTATTTACCATGGCTTGGATGTATTCGGAATAATGAGGGGGTATACCGGCATGGTAGAGAATGACATTTTTAAAATGGAAGGCAGAAGTGTTGCCAATATTATTCAAAGGGGTGGCACTATTCTGAAGACTTCGAGATGCAAGGAATTCCTGACTCCTGAAGGTAGAAAAAAAGCCTATGGCAATTTAAAGAAACTGGGGATAAACGGTCTAGTTATTATCGGTGGTGACGGAAGTTTTCGGGGTGCACAAACCTTCAGCAACGAATATGATATTCCTTGCGTAGGTTTACCCGGCACAATTGATAAAGACATCGCGGGTACCGATTTTACCATTGGGTTTGACACCGCCGTTAATACTGCGGTAGAGGCGATCGACAAAATCAGGGATACTGCAGATGCTCATGATCGTTTATTTATTATAGAAGTGATGGGCAGAGACGCAGGCTATATTGCCCTTCATAGTGGAATTGCCACCGGTGCAGAAAATATATTGATTCCAGAGCGTAAAACTGATATTGAGGAAGTTATTAAACAATTGGCGGAAAAAGAAAGGCGCCACAAATTGGTCAACCTGATTGTAGTAGCGGAAGGAGACGATTTTGGAGGTGCCGATGAGATAGCCAAAATAATTACGCAACGCCTTCCAATGCAGGAAGTAAGAGTTTGTATACTCGGCCATATTCAAAGAGGTGGCTCACCAAGTTGTTTTGACAGATTAATTGCCAGTAGAATGGGCTACTCGGCTGTTGAATGTTTACTGGAAGGCAGGCACAATGTATTTGTGGGAATGGTAAACAACCGTATGCATTATACCCCGCTCAATGAAGCTGTTAAAAAGAAACAACGCATCAATGAGGAATGGATGAAGATTGTAAAAATACTAGCCTCCTAATACTACGGAAGGTATTATTGTATCAGTTATTCAAACTATTATCCTCTATTGATTATTATCCATTGCCTATCAAATAACACTAATAAAATACTATGAGTAAAAACATTACAAAATACCTGCACCATGATATGGATAAACAAGCGGGCATCAATCATTCCATCAAAAAAACAAAAATCGTAGCCACCGTTGGACCAGCCTGTTCTACCTACGAAAAACTATTGGAACTGGTGATTGCAGGGGTAAATGTTTTTAGGTTGAATTTTTCCCATGGATCTTATGAAGACAAATCAACTATCATAACACACATCAGGGAAATTAATAGAACCCAACCTTTTAACATCGCTATTTTAGGAGATCTGCAAGGCCCTAAATTAAGAGTAGGTGATTTAGAAAACGGGAAGATTGAATTAAAAGATGGAAGTAAATTCATTTTTACGACAGATAAAATCATTGGTAATACTGAAAAGATTTACGTTTCCTATCCAAATCTTGCACAGGATGTAAAAGTGGGAGAACGGATTTTTTTAGATGATGGAAAAATGGAATTGAAAGCTGAAGAAATCCTTAATGACAAGGAAATTCTTGTTTCAGTAACCTTGGGGGGAATTTTAACTCCTAAGAAGGGGGTGAATCTTCCAGATTCTGCACTTACTATGCCTTCTCTCACTGAAAAAGACTTAGCAGACCTTGATTTTATTATAGAAAATGAACTCGACTGGGTTGCGCTCTCCTTTGTACGTAAGGCCAATGATATCATTGATCTTAAAAAACGCATCAAAGATAAAAACAGCAAAATAAAAGTAATTTCCAAAATAGAAATGCCCGAGGCCCTAAAAAACATTCGGGATATCATCGTAGAAAGTGATGGCGTAATGGTAGCAAGGGGTGATTTGGGAGTGGAAGTTCCGGTAGAACAGGTACCAATGATTCAAAAAGAAATCATCCGCAGGTGTATGCGCAGGGCCAAACCTGTAATTGTAGCCACCCAAATGATGGAAAGCATGATGGAAAGAACCAAACCCAATCGAAGTGAAGTAACTGATGTTGCCAACGCCGTATTGGAGGGTGCTGATGCCGTTATGCTTAGTGGAGAAACTGCCATGGGCGATTACCCTAAACTAGTGGTGGAAATGATGAGCAAAATCATTTTAGAAGTAGAACGCACTGCCTATGATTATGACCGAGATGATATTTTGGCTCCACAGGCTCACTCTCCATCCTTGTTGAGTGATGCCCTTTGTTATAGCGCCTGTAAACTAGCACAGGATGTAAATGCCAGCGCTTTAATAGGAATGACACAGAGTGGTTACACCGGATTTATATTAAGCAGTTATCGTCCTAAAGCACCCTTGTTTGTTTTTAGCAAAGAAAGAACCCTAATCAATCAGTTAAGTTTAAGCTGGGGAGTACGTGCCATTTACTATGCAGAGGAAGAAAGCTTAGATACCATTATTTTCGACCAAGTAAATATTTTGAAAGAAAGAGGCTTTATCAAAACTGCAGATGTAGTGGTAAGTACTGGTAGCACCCCTATCAAACTCCATCTGCCTACCAATACCATCAAAATAACGATTGTAGATTAAGTGACCATAGAATATATTCCAACTGCAAAGTTGAATTCGAAAGACCTCCCCCAAACGGGAGGTCTTTTTACAAGTAAAAATATAGACTTCCTAAATTGAGCTGATAGGAAATATCCCTGCAATTTTTGGGTGACTCACCTACCCCATCGATTTCATAAATTCATTCAATCTCTTTTTAGCCCGATTCTTTATACTCCGCTGAAAAAAAGAATTCCATCCAAACAATTCACCGCTTATTCCCAACGCTTGTTTACTCCATTGATGGATACTAAAGGCATCACTGTGTTCAATAATTTTGCCATTAGCAAATCGCATATTCGCCCTCACCTTATTCACCACCCTCCTGTTGGTTCCTGAAAATGTGTACGTAGCCACCCAATCACAAGTACAATACTGGTCATCCAATGCTAGTATGTTTCCATAGGTTAATGAAAAATCAACGGCAGAAGTACAAAGCATTTCCCACATTCCATTCACTTCAATTGCTGATAGCAGCCCAAATACAGGGTCATAAAAAATTATATTTTCGCTATAGCAACTAGCCATCTCCCTTGGGTTGAGCTGTTGAAAGGCGGAGTAAAAATGGTTAATTAATTCTTTATTGGAATTCATTACGATAGTGAGTAAGTTTTAGTAAATTTAGTGCTCTAAAAACTATTTTCTTTTATTTTTTTTGCAATAGGGCAAAAGTAATCTTTCTAAAATTGAATCATTTTTTGGCTGAAAACTATTATCATTAACATTCATTCTTCTTATGGAAATCTATTTTCTACTATTGATAGGCGGTTTACTTATCAGTTTTATTACAGCCCTAATTATCAAGACCATTAACCGGCATAAAATGCAGGGTACTAATGATAAGTTATACCTAGCTCAACAAACACTGCAGGCTGCACAACAGGAAAATAAGCAACTGATAAAAGAGAAAGAAGAATTATTGAGCAGGGCCACCCATGCCGAAGGATCTAATCAATTTTTGTTACAGGAGTTTGATCAATACCGACTTCTGCAACAGAATCACCAACTTACTCAAAACCAATTGGCTATTTTACAAACCCAGCTCATTTCAGCAAATGAAAAACTAACTGGGCAGAAACAGGAGTTGGAATCCATCGGAGAAAAATTCCGTTTTGAATTTCGCAATCTAGCTCAGGGCATCTTGGAAGAAAAGACTTCAAAATTTACACAAGTCAATGAAGAAAAAATGAAGGCAATTCTAGATCCACTAAAATCCGAATTGGTTGACTTTAAGAAAAAAGTAGATGACACCTATGATAAGGAAAGCAAAGAACGTTTTACACTTGGTAAAGAGGTGCAACGATTAATTGAAATGAGTCAATTGGTAAGTCAAGAAGCCAATAACCTTACCACTGCTTTAAAAGGCAATAACAAACAACAGGGCAACTGGGGCGAAATGATTTTGGAGAGTATACTATCCTATAGCGGCCTTACCAAGGGAAGGGAATATGTAACCCAGGAGTTTATCCGCGATAATGCCGGCAATATTATCAAAGACGAATTTGGCAAAGGTCTTCAACCCGATATCACAGTACTATACCCCGATCAGCGAAAGATCATCATTGATTCTAAAGTCTCCCTCGTAGCATGGGAGCAATATGTTTCAGAAGAAAATGTATTGACTCAAACCCAATTTCTAAAGGAACATATTCAATCTATTAGAACCCATATTGATGGATTGAGCAAAAAGAAATATCCAATTTATGCACAAGCACTTGATTATGTATTACTCTTTATTCCGATTGAACCTGCCTTTTTAGAAGCTGTAAAAACAGATCTTCAATTATGGAAATATGCCTATGATAAACGTATTATGTTGGTAAGTCCTACTAACTTATTAGCAGTGCTGAAAATTATTGCTGACCTATGGAAGGTGGAGCAACAAAACCAACACGCCATTGAAATTGCAGATAAAGCTGGTGCACTCTACGACAAGTTTGTAGGATTTATGGATAACCTTGAACTCTTAGGCAAGAAATTACAGGATGCGCAACAATCTTTCGACTCCGCTTTCCGACAACTAGGAACGGGCAAAGGAAATATTATTGGTAAAATTGAAGAGTTGAAAAAGATGGGTGCAAATGCCAATAAACAATTGCCAAGCAAACTAATTCCCCAATTAAAGAATGACGAATAATCCAATCCTTGGATTATTTCTTGCTGGTGTTGAATAAAAAGTAAATCTTTCTATTTAGAATACCTAACCATCCCCCATTTAAGCGGATTTTTAAAAATATATTAAAATAAACATAATATTTTACGCTTTTTTTTATTAATTTTCAGTAGCAAAAATATAAGAATAGAAAGTTTAGTGAACCCTAGTATTGAATTTTTCTGTTTTACAAAAAATTAAATACCATATGAACACGGTTATTGTTCCTGTCGATTTTTCTGCCATTTCTTTACATACCGCTCACTATGCTGCCCAGCTATTGGTTGGTCATCATGGTGTGAATATGTTGCTTTATCATAGCTATGCTAAAGCTTCTGAAGAAACGGCTGTCAGAGAACATCTAAAAGAACTTAGGGAAGAATTGATGACTACCTGTATTGTTCAAATAGAAATACTGGCTCAGGAAGAAGATGATTTTGTGGAAGGTTTGCAAAGAGCGGTCCGCCATCGAAAGGCCGATTTGGTCATTATGGGCATTACCGGAAAATCTGCACTGGCAAAGGTTCTCTTTGGCAGCAATACCTTAAAAATGGTTGAAACTAAAGTCTGTCCAATTATGATTATACCAGCTGAAGCATCTTTTCAGCAAATCCGCAATGTGATGCTTACTTCCGACTTTAAAGAGACTATCAAGACCACCCCTTCGGTTCCAATCAAAGATTTTTTGGGGGTGTTCAACCCGAAACTGCATATTGTTAATGTTGATAAGAATCATTACATTTCATTAACTGCCAATTATGAAAAGGAAAAAAAGCACCTAGACCAAATGTTTGAAGACTTTCATCCCGAGTTTTATTTTATGCGATTATATGATGTAAATGATGCACTCAACCTCTTTGCCCAAGACAAGGGAATCGATCTACTGATTGTTATCCGCAGGGATGAATCCTTCATCCAGAAGTTATTTACCCCCAGTCATACCAAGGCGCTCAGCTACCAAAGTAAAATACCCATTTTGGTGATGCATGAATAAATATCATCGTTTTTACTGACTGATATTGGAGCTGTGTATCCGCAGTTCTCCTATTTTTTCATTTGAAACCCAAATAAATACACACCATTTTTATCCTACCCCCACCTACTCAACCTCGGATTCAGCAAACTAACTTTATTGCTAGTAAGGGGTGCCTCCATTGATATCTGACTGGCTGATAATTTAAAACTACCTTTGCAGCTCATTTTTCTATGTATGACTTTTGATGATTTGAATTTAAACACCCCACTGCTTTCAGCATTGGATGATCTAGGATATACGAACCCCACTACCATTCAACACAGGGTTTTCCCTATCGTGATGTCGGGAAAAGACGTATGTGGCATTGCTCAAACTGGAACCGGTAAAACTTTTGCCTACCTACTTCCCTGTTTAAGACAATGGAAATTTAGCAAGGACAAGGCCCCTCAAATTCTTATTATTGTTCCTACCCGTGAGCTCGTAGCCCAAGTGGTAGAAGCAGTCAAAAATTTAACCCCCTACATGAGTCTCATCGTAACGGGAGTATATGGCGGGGTAAATATCAATACGCAAAAGGCGGAAGTAGAGAAAGGGGTGGATGTATTGGTTGCTACACCCGGCAGGCTGTATGACCTTGCTATGAATGGGGCGTTCAAAACTAAAATGATCAAAAAGTTAGTGATTGATGAAGTAGATGAAATGCTTAACCTCGGCTTTAGAACCCAGCTGAAAAATATATTAGACCTGTTGCCACCACGCCGACAGAACCTGCTTTTTTCTGCTACCATTACCGACGAGGTAGAAACGCTCATAGCTACTTATTTCAATGACCCTATACGTGTAGAGGCCGCCCCTACTGGCACGCCGCTAGGAAATATCATACAGACCGGTTATGAGGTACCCAATTTTTATACCAAAGTCAATCTGCTTGAATTATTGCTGAGTGAAGATGCAAGTATGACCAAGGTTTTGGTTTTTGCAGCTACCAAACATTTGGCGGATCAGTTGTACGAACAATTGGAAGCCAAATTTCCAGGAACCGCTGGGGTTATCCATTCCAACAAGGAACAGAACCACCGTTTTAACACTGTAAAACAATTCCAGGAAGGTAATTATAGATTTATCATTGCCACCGATATTGTGGCTAGAGGTATCGATATTGCGGAAGTAACGCATGTAATCAATTTTGATACCCCCGAAGTACCTGAAAATTATATCCATCGTATCGGCAGAACCGGCAGGGCGGACAAAAAAGGAATTGCCATCACCTTTATTACCGAGAAAGAAAAAACTCCTCTTTCAGCGATTGAAACACTGATGAAATACCAGGTACCCATTCTTCCGCTACCTAATCACCTAGTAATTTCTGATGTACTGACAGAGGAAGAAAAGCCGA
The DNA here is from genome assembly GCA_947472215.1 of Chitinophagaceae bacterium. Classification (GTDB taxonomy): domain Bacteria; phylum Bacteroidota; class Bacteroidia; order Chitinophagales; family Chitinophagaceae; genus Ferruginibacter. The sequence goes on along the minus strand of CANJAW010000028.1, from coordinate 3,247 downwards.
AAGTATTTATGAAAATCATTCAGGTAAAGGCTCCCAAAAAAGAAGAAGTCGGTCCTGCCTTCCATCAAAAATCAGCTAAAAATAGCAAAGTGAATTTTATAGTAAAGAAGAAGGATCGAATGATGAAAAAATACGGAAAACCAATCACCCGAGGACAAAAAAAATAAAATTATTGTTCTAAAATTATTGTCTGCTATTTGTTTTTTACCCTGTTACTAAAAACTATACGCTGCAACTAATCAGACTATACTTGCATCACCCATAACCATACCGATTTGCACATTAATTTATTTCAGCTTTTTGAAGAATATCCACAGCTGGCTATTATTATTAGTATCAGCCTTAGCATTCTTATTGCAGTGATCGGAGTGGTACCGAGTGTTTTTATCACAGCCGCCAATATTTTATTTTTTGGATTTTGGAGTGGAACATTTATCTCATTTCTTGGAGAGGCGATCGGAGCTGGAATTGCATTCCTCCTTTACCGAAAGGGATTTAAAAAGCTGACAGTGCAAGGACTTCATAGATATCCCAGAGTCGAAAAATTGCTAGCCGCAGAGAATATGGAAGCTTTTCGACTCGTTTTTTCACTTAGGTTAATACCCTTTGTTCCCTCTGGGCTAATCACGTTTGCAGCGGCTATCGGCAGCTCATCCTTTTCAATTTTTTTAACCGCTAGTTCATTGGGAAAAATACCTGCGCTGTTGCTAGAAGCCTATTCTGTTTATGAAGTCACTCAATTTGGCTTGCAGGGAAAATTGATATTGGTGATAGTGGGTGGCATGTTGGTATATTTTTCATTGAAACAAAAAAATAAAAATTAAAAACAAACAAGGAAAGCGCCCTTGCATTTCCTATAAAGAATTACCAGCAATCGAATCTATAAATTAGTAACTTGTAGTGAAAATAAATTACCCTTCAACGGCAACGCATATACAATGATAGAACAAACTGAACTGGTCGTTACAAAATGGCAGTTCCAAGAGCCACTGAATTACAAGGAAGCTTCGGATGAACTGAATAGCTATGTATCTTTTGATATAATGAAAAAAACTGCCCCTACCAAAAAAGGAATTGCCTGCAGATTTAGCTGCCAGTTTATTTTCAAGGATGATACAGTACTTGACTATGTGGCAGAGAATTCATATGTCATTGATATTGAAGAAGTGATTGACAAAAAAGAATTGCATACCATGATAAGAAATACCTATGCCCTATTCAAGGAAAAATTTGATGTACGAAAATTAGGAACGATGCTACAGAACAAATCATTGAAAATGGTAGATGAAACAAAATACGACCTAGATCCAGTAATTAGCCTGTTGAATTAGTACTCCAATCCCGCTCCAAACCCCAATTGAAATATATAAGTATTTCGATATTAACCCTTGTATGGATGCCTGCTATCCCTTTCAGGAATAATAGCAAATAGAAAAGGATAAAAAAACTACAATATTTTCACATTTTTTCTACAAGCCCAGTCTAAATTATCGACGAAATTGCAGGTAGATTTTATTACTATCCAATTGTTAGTATCTCGATAAGGCGATAAAATTAATCACTAATTGAAGAAAATAACCCTAGTAAAAAAACCAATCCGAAATTTTGAAACAAGCGAAAGTAATAGGAATGCTTTTGTTAGTGTTGACAATCGCATCCTGCAAAAAATTAATTGTTGAAAAAATAGAAACCGTATCCACTTCCTTTGGTACCAGCAATGATATCATTATTTCAAAAGACACTTTAATAAACGGCATTTGGAATATCCCTGCTACCACCATTATTCGTTTTGAAACTGGAGGTCATATCTCCGGATCAGGCACTATTAACGGGGGTATCATTACTGCTCCACTAACGCAATTCATCTTTGATACTACAATTACCCTACTTAATACCCGACTTTACAACAACGATTTTAGTGTAATGTGGTATGGTGCTAACCCATCCAATACAGACAACTACAATAATCTACAAAAATCAATCAATACCTGTATCGCTAATGCAATAGTGAATTGCTTTGTACCAAGAGGAAATTACAATTATAGCAAGTCATTGAAAATATGTAAAATATACAATGGCGCTTATGTAGGGGTGGCCATTCGATTCTATGGTGAAAGTGGTTTTTGGGATGATAAAACCACGCTATCCTATACTAATTTATCCGGTTTTGCAGTAGGGGTACAAGTTGGAAAAGGCGTCGAAATAGACCACCTTAAATTGTCAGGTAAGTTTTTACCCCCTACTACTTCAGGTGCTGCTTACTATAATACCCCTTACGCGTCATTTGGGACCAATCTAGGCAATTACGGCCTAGTGATAGATTACGATGGCTCTAAAGGCACCAGCGGCTCTACGGGCATCAAAGTGCACGACATGTGGGTAACCAACTTTGATATTCTCTACTCCGTTTCACCCAATGGAGTTACTGCCAATGCAGATATACTTAAGTTTGAAAATATACAATGTGGCGACGGAAGGATTGGTTTTCAATCGAACCAAGCGCAGGAGAAAGGCAATTCAATTCAAGGCATTTATAGTTGGGGAAGAATTCATACCCTCATTAGCATCGGACAATCAGGTAAATACCAGGCTGGAAACTATACCATCAATGAAGGCAATATTGCTGGCAAATGTATTCGGCTATTTGACATTCGAGAGGCTGGCTGGTTTCCCAGTTCCATAGCCAATATCTATTCCGAATCAATTGGTAGCATCGGCAGTATTCAATGCGGGGATAGTAAAAATCAACTACCTACTAAAATTTCCAGTTGTAACTTCCAGTTTGCTTATATCAGTGAGGCAGGTATCCAAAACCTACTATATTGCAATAGCACCTATATTAAATTTGAAGACTGTATGTTTCGATATTATGGCAGCAGTGACCCGCTACAAATGACAGGATGGGCTAGTTTTGAAAACTGTTTTTTCAGCGGTGCTATCGTAAATGCTAACAATGGATTTGTTATTAAATGATTGATTGAATTCAAATAATTAGTACACCTCCCTATATTTCAATATTCAATCACCGATAGCAATCATTCATACATTACCAAACATTCCTAGGACAAAAATCTCCATATTTATTACCCAATAAAAAACCCAGCACAATTTCATGGGTATTTTTGGTGAACATTTTCAACTGTGATCCAATGGAGTTTTCGTAAGCATAGCTTATATTGAATGTATTGGAAATATTGAATCCTGCCATAGCAGAATAGCCAGTAACTAGATCAGCAAAATGATAACT
>CANJAW010000027.1:0-13804 GCA_947472215.1 Chitinophagaceae bacterium | reverse complement strand
TACCTTAAGTGAATATCAGAAATTTTTTGAAAAGGACAAGGCGCTGGAGCGGCGTTTTCAGAAAGTAGTCATTAATGAGCCAAGTGTGGAAGATGCAGTTTCTATTCTACGTGGATTAAAGGATCGCTATGAAACCTATCATCATGTAAGAATCAAAGACGAGGCAATCATTGCTGCAGTAGAGTTATCGCACCGATATATTACTGATCGTTTTTTACCTGACAAAGCCATCGATTTAATTGATGAGAGTGCAGCAAAACTTCGCCTAGAGATGAATTCCATGCCGGAGGAATTGGATAAACTGGAAAGACAGATTCGGCAGTTGGAAATTGAAAGAGAAGCCATCAAAAGAGAAAATGACGAAGCGAAATTAAAGGAACTCAATACCGAAATATCCAACCTTTCTGTTCAAAGGGATACTTTCAAGGCTAAATGGCAACAGGAAAAAGAAGTGGTTGAAAAAATTCAGACTGCTAAGTCGGAAATAGAAAATTTGAAAGCTGCTGCAGAAAAAGCAGAGCGAGAAGGCGATTACGGAAAGGTAGCAGAAATACGCTATGGCAAAGTCCAGCACCAAGAAAAAATTATAGAAGATCAAACCAAATTGCTGGATGAGATAAGTGAAAAAAGATTATTGAAAGAAGAAGTGGATGCAGAAGATATAGCGGCTAATGTAGCAAAAGCTACCGGCATACCCGTAATGAAAATGTTGCAAAGCGAGAGAGAAAAATTGTTGCAACTAGAAGATGAATTACACAAAAGGGTAGTGGGGCAGGAAGAAGCTATTGAAGCAGTAAGTGATGCTATCAGAAGAAGCAGGGCCGGACTGCAGGATCCAAAAAAGCCCATTGGTTCATTTATATTTTTGGGCACAACGGGTGTAGGTAAAACGGAACTGGCCAAGGCCTTGGCTGCCTATTTATTTGATGACGACTCCATGATGACGAGGATAGACATGAGTGAATACCAAGAAAAGCATTCCGTCAGTAGATTGGTGGGGGCCCCTCCAGGATATGTTGGATATGATGAGGGGGGACAATTGACAGAAGCAGTAAGAAGGAAACCTTATAGTGTGGTATTATTGGATGAAATTGAAAAGGCTCATCCCGATGTATTCAATGTGTTATTACAAGTGCTCGATGATGGTCGTCTTACGGATAATAAAGGAAGGGTGGTGAACTTTAAAAATACCATCGTCATTATGACTAGTAATATGGGAAGCCATATCATTCAGGATAACTTTGAAAAGGTGACCGATAAAAACAAGGAAGAAGTGGTAGAAAGTACCAAGGCTGAAGTGATGGTATTGCTTCGCCAAACCATTCGCCCCGAATTTTTGAATCGGATAGATGAAGTAATCATGTTCCAACCTTTGATGAAGAAAGAAATTAAAGGAATTATCGATATCCAGTTGCAGGGGTTAAAACAATTGGTCTCCCAGTCAGGTATCCAGTTGCAATTCAGTGAGTATGTGTTGGAGTTTTTGTCCGAAAACGGCTACGACCCTCAAATGGGTGCAAGGCCATTGAAAAGGCTGATCCAAAAGGAAATCATCAACCAGCTTAGCAAAAGAATACTCGCGGGCGATATTGACAAATCAATTCCGGTATTGGTGGATGTGTTTGATGGAAATGTAGTGTTTAGAAATGAAAGTACCGCAGAGCGAAAAATGGAAAAAACAACCCATTAATCGTTAAGACTAACCTAAAATATCATTTTAAATAAAATTCAAATTGCTGATTATCAGTTATTTGTAAAATAAATGGGGACTGTTTTTTCTAAAAGGCATTGAAAAAACAGCAAAAAATGGTACCTTCCGAACTTTCTGAGCCATTTATTATGGAGTAGGGTAGCAATAGTAGCTACAACTATTTAGGCTTAGAATGGTTATAACAGTAGAAGTTTGGCAATATTGCCACCCTTCAGGCATAAAAAAACAAATTATTATGGCATTTAAGAAAGAGATTGTAGAGATTATTGAACCAAGAGATGTATTTGTAGGAAATATCGATGCACCCGTTACATTAGAAGAATTTGGTGAGTATGAAAGTGAAGTTTGTGCAAAAGCCAACGAGGTGGTGAAGCAAATTTTAGAACAGTATGATGGAAAAGTTAGATTCAATTTCCGTCATTTTCCAATGACCAATATTCACCAGCGCAGTTTAAAGGCAGGCGAAGCAGCTGTAGCTACTGCACAGGACGGTAAATTTTGGGAAATGCACAATATTTTATTTGCTAATCGTCGTAATCTGGGTACTACCAGTTTAAAATTACATAGTAGGGAAGCGGGAGTTCAAAATAAGCGTTTTTTGGATGAACTAGTGAATGCTACTTATGGTTGGCAGGTACAAGGCGATATGCGCGAAGGAATCAACAGAGGAGTTAAAGATGTTCCTACTTTTTTTGTAAACGGTGAACGCTTTACTGGAAAGGTAACTTTTGACGAATTAAGTAAGGCAATTGAAGTTGCGTTAAAAAAGGTTAAGAAAAAAGCACCTGCAAAACAGCGAGCTTAAAAATAGAAAGCCTCCATCTAGATGGAGGCTTTTTTTATACAACTAATGGTGTCTTTTCTATTCCCATTACCAAATGTTCAAGATTCTGTTCTGTAAAAAAAGTTTTACAAATCTTGCTCGCATTTTCAAGAATCGTTGGCAATGTTGGATGTTGTTTCCCAAGCAGTTGGTATGTTTTTTTATAAGCTTCCGCTTCGGTAATGGAACTTGTTTGTTGTAGTGCTTCTTTTATGGCTAGGATATGCAATCCACTATCCTTTATTATACCCAGCTCTTCAATCAGCCAACTCAGGGAGTAAAAATATTGCTGATCCAATAAAAGGACGTATTTCGCCTTTCCCGGGTTGGGCATTTTATTAAATGCAGAGCTGGTGATTGCAGGGATGCAATATTTTTTTAAATGTGGAGCTGCTTTTTTTTGTTTTCTGCTTTGTATACTTCCCCTTGTTGCCTGTGCATAGATACTTAGCCAACGTAACTTACGGCGAAGTTCATGTACCTCCGACTCCAACTCCGAAAATTGATAATTTATACCCTGTATAAAAGATGAGATGTGATAAATTGACTCCCCGTAAAATTCATTTATTTCCTTTACTTCAGTTGCTTCTTTTTGCCAGCGAATCTCAAGCAATTTTTTTTGAATTTTATTGATTCGGCTCTTGTCGGGGGATAGCCAATCCTGTTCAATGAGTATTTCATTGAGCTGTTGAATTTTCTCTCTGCTTTGGGCATGCAGATAGTGAATAATGGAACTGGGTATTTTTTTATTTTTTGCCAGCTCTTTTGCAGCCACATCATAATAATCAATTGCCCCAAGGGTGTCTTCTAATAATTTAAAATGAGATTCAATCTTCGTAAATTTTTTCTTATTATGAAGGCTGCTATACAATTTTGCCAAGGCCTCTAGCATAAATAATGGACTGCGGGCATTATTTCGGTACAACCATAAGGCAGGGTTTTTTTGCTTTCCGGCTATAATGAGCATGGGTTGTAGTTGCCCAAAAAAGTAATTAAATCTATATAAACCTAGTTTCATTTTAATTTTTTTTATTAATAGTTAAGAAAGGGCGGTAATAAGGGAAGGGTTTTATTTTTCAAAATAGGCCACCGTGCCACCAACCCATTTTTTATTTTCATTGTATCGGGTGCCAATCATTTTACCCTTGCTTAGCCTTGCTAAATTGAATACTGCTTTTGGCCTGCTCCAGCCTTTTTTCCAAAAATAAAACAAACGAATTTCAGCCTTTGCAGGTTCTTCCGGCGTAATTATTACGGGAGCGTACGTTACTTTTTTTTGCAGTATCCAGTTTTCCGGATCGGATATTTTTTCAATATCAGCAAGGGTTACATCAATCACTACTCCCATTCCAGCAAAGGAAAAAAGCGGCTTCAATACATAGTTGTTCAGATCTGCAGGCACGGCCTTTAGCTCATTGAGAAAATAAGTGGTGGGGATATAGGGGTGTTGAAGAAAGGGTAGGGTAAACTTACTTACTCGATAAAACCAGTTGGGGTGTGAAATCCACTCCACTTCCCAAGGATGGAAGATATTGATGCTGTCTCCCAAGTCTTTTTGTTGAGCGAGTTCATCAAAAATGAGGCGGTTATAAATCCTTTTGACCGCTGTTTTTTTACCATGCAAATCATAAAATAATTTATTCCCTTCGCCAACTAGTTTCGTTAGGCATACTGTTTTTAAGCCCAGCACATTTTCTGCACAATAAAAATCAATCCTTGTTTTTTGTTTTTCCGGATAAATATCTAGCAGAATTACATTGGAAGGATCCAAATCCCCTACTACCATTTCCTTTAGTAATTGGAAATAGGTTTCCTGCGTGTATCCATTAAGGTAAGCGCTATGCGTATCCGGAACAGCTGCATAGGGGGTAGTAATAGAAGCATGAAGTGCCTGAAAGCAAAATAGAGAAGGGAACCCCTGCATTTCTATTAATTGCGGTTCTGTTTCACCTTGTTTATTTTCGCAGATGCCAAAATCAAATGCTATAAAATCGGGATATTTATTTTCGTTAGCAATGGTTAGGTCTTTGGGAATAGCCCTTTCAGTGATTGCGTCAAAGCGGGGTTCTAGTAGGGTGTCTATAATATGCTCACCCGTTGCCAGCATTTTATTGGTAAAATCCTTTGGAATAAATACAGGTGTTTCCGCGATGGTGAAATCTAGCGTTCCCGGAGATAGGTCTTCAATTTGTGACAGGTAGGCCTGGTATTTTTCTTCCGTAAATTGGTCATTGAATCTATTTCGTAATTCCTTTTGCATTATTTAAAATGGTGATTTATTGGTCGATCTTTTTACTGCTCCAGCTAAAATTAAACATAATTAATTGCAAATCCTGTCATTTGCCTGTTGCAAGCTCCCTTATACAATCTGCTGTTCTCAAAAGCATTCCCTTAAAAAACGCAATGCGGGGCCTTCCTCTTTCATCCGCTAACTCAAGCGCTTACTGACAATCAATAAAAAATTAGGAAGGATATGCGCGTTGGTGAATACGATCTTATCCGGATCATTTAAGTGGGTAATCATTTGTTCCCATTTCTCCAACCCGTAATTTTCAATTACAGTTTTCTTTTTCTCATTGGTTTGCAGGTATAAACTCATACCGGCAGCATCCGCTTCGGGATGAAACTGGGTACCGATCATGTACGCATTAAAACGTACCGCCATGATGGCCCTTTCCAGCAATACCTGCGGCCTTTCTTTTTCGATTGCTAAAATGCTGGCACCTATACTTTGAAGTTGTTGCTGGTTCGGTTCTATTACTTGGTAGTCTCTGCTGTCCACTGCATAAAAAGGGTCTTGCATTTCTTTAAAAACAGGCTCATCCTTTCCATCGCTTAGTAAATGGACTGGAAAAATACCGAATGCAGTACTTTTTCTTTTACATAAATTACCGATTTTATAATGTCTACACGCTAATTGAAAGGAATGACAAATAAAGAAAATATATTTTTTCCGGGTATTCCCTTCTTCATTATTCCATTGTTCTATTTGCGTAAGCCAATTAAAATAGTTCGTTTCCCATTCCGACCCCTCAGTTTCCAAGGGACTCCCAGGGCCACCGCTAGAAATAAAAATATCGTACGACAGATTGGGTAATTCCATTTTTTGCCTAACATTATATTCATCCCAGGTTATTTCCAGCTGTTGGTTTTCACACAACTGTTGCAGTATTTCCCGGATACATCGCATACCCTGGTTAGCTACTCCGTTATATAAATCTAAAATGGCAATTCGTAGCCCTTGCTTTTGAATTGGTTCCATGGTTAAAGTTTTTTATTTCACAAACGATTTTGTTGTATACTGATAATTGAAATCATATTCCATCCAAAAACTTTTTCTGTATAAAATCAACTACCTCCACAAGGCTGTTGGTATCCTGATATACTTTCAATTGCTGATCTGCCCCTGTACCTTTTTCCAATATTTTGTGAACGTAATTGATTGCATGGCGACTTCCTAAATGGGGTACCACATCATCCACAAAATCGAGTAATTCATAAATAAGTATTCTAGTGTTTACCTCTTTTTCTTTTCCGAAGTCAATCATATTGCCATCAATACCATATCTGCTGGCACGCCACTTATTTTCATTTAAGAGTGCCCTTGAGTACATCATGAAATTTAAATTTTGACTTCTTAATTGATACAGTTTTGCACAGATTGCCTGAAAAAGAGCAGTAATGGCAATGGTTTCATGAACGGTAAGGGGGATATCACAAATACGGAATTCTACGGTATTGAACGTGGGATGCACTCGAATATCCCACCATATTTTTTTTGCATTATCAATACAATTGGTTTTTACCAACAGCGCAATATAGTTTTCATAAGCCTGAATATTTTCAAAATGATCCGGTATGCCCGTTCTGGGAAATTTATCAAATACCTTGGTGCGAAATGATTTGTACCCGGTATGCCTGCCTTCCCAAAAAGGCGAGTTGGTACTAAGTGCATATACATGGGGTAAAAAATAGCGGGCCGAATTGGCAATATGAATCGCCATCTCCCTATTCTCCATACCTACATGCACATGGAGGCCAAAAATAAGATTGCTTCGGGCGGCCTCTTGAAATTCATTTACCATTTCATTGTACCGCGCGTGGTCTGTTATCAACTGGCTTTCCCAGTGACTGAAGGGATGGGTGCCGGAGGCGCCAATGGTATAGCCCAGGCCGTCGGCAATACCGCTAATCGTTTTGCGGAGGGTAGATACGTCGATAAAGGCTTCCTCCACATCCTTACAAATATCTGTGCCCACTTCCACCACTGCCTGGTGCATTTCTGCCTTCACCTTGTCCTTACTGATTTTGTGCCCCTCCTGAACAATTCGTTGCTCGTGGCTTTTTAGTTCCCTGGTGCTGGGATCCAAAACCATATACTCTTCCTCAACCCCTACCGTAAAACTTTTAAAAGAAATATTAGACATGGTGTAAGTAATTGCTAATGGATAATGACTGAATGGATAAATTTTATTTTTGCAGGTATCCATTGATTTTACCCCTGCTCATTTAATAAACTTTACCAAAGATACTTATTAAGGGTTAGGGGTGAATGCCTTTGCATAAATAGAATTTTTTATAGCCAATCGCTTGGGTAGGCTGCCAGCTTAGGTAAAAGGAGGCAGCTTATTTGAATAAAAAAAGGCAGCCTTATAAATAAGGCTGCCTTTGCTAAAAATTAGTTATTGATTAAAATATGTAACGAAGTCCTATTAGCAAACTCCAGGTACTTGAAGTAGAGGTACTAGGTATAAAAGTTTTATCAACTAGTATTGGGTTTGAACCAGCAACAGCACCATTCGGTGTATAGGTTGCTAACTGGTATCTAACTTCTCCAGTGGTTGCATTTTTGGTAGCCCTTAGCGGGCTGAATACAGGTGCATAATCTCTTAAACCCCAGTTTTTGCTGATTAGGTTAAGGAAGTTAAAGCAATCTGCAGTAAGCTGCAACGTATTTCTTTTTCCTCCAATATTAGTGAAAATATCCTGACGGATACTTGCATCTACTCTGTGGTAGAATGGATATTGACCACCATTTCTTTCAGCAACCTGTCCCATATGCTTACGCAGGTATTTATCCTGGGCTACGAATGCAAAGAAGGCATTGTTTTGTTCTGCTGCAGTGTAAGTAACGGCAGTTGCACCAGTACCCACGGTTAGGGGAATGAAAGTGATGTCAGATGGAGATTTTGGAATGTACATTAGGTCCGAGCTATTACCATCAAAATTGACATCCGCTGTGTTTTTGAAACCTGTAGGAGCTGTACCACCTGCAGAGCCATACGTATAGCTAAGTCTTCCACTTTGGTATTGTGACCCTTCATAAAATAAAGAGAAGGTGGTAGCCAAGTGGTTGAAGTATTCTTTTCTGTAAGAGAAAGTTCCTACAAAACGGTGTGGTGCAGCAAAGTTTGAATAAGAAAGCTCTAAATCATTTTGTGATCCCCTCGTATAATTACTTGACCAGGTAGTAGCTGCGGTTGTACCAGGATTAGCCGTGTAATCCATAGCAGAACTAAGGGTATAGGCTAATGAAGCGTAGAAACCTTTGTTGAATGCCTTGGATACTTGGGTAGTAAAGGAGAACGCTCCTCCCCCTTTGGCATTTTCCAGTATGATTGCATTAGAGTAATTATTGTTTATTCTTCTTGATGTACTTGCGTCAGTTGCAAAACTTGGTCTATAGTTGCCACCAAGGTTTACGAAACTAGTAGGAACCGCTTCATTTGCATTGCGCATAACCGTAGCGTTCAAATCTTTGGTATACATCAAATCCATTGAAAGGGTAAGACCATGGTTAAATTTCTGGTCAAATCCAGCATTGGTTCTCCAAACTTGTGGAAACTTGTAGTTGGGATCTATTAGCACAAAACCACCAGATGGAGGCGTAGGCGTAGGGGTTGAAAATACAGACTGCCATGCCTTAGGATCCTTGTTAAAAGTGATTTGAGATAATTGTGTCGCACTAGCAAGTGCACCATATTGATATACACCTGCATTGGTAGGCATATTGGTTAAATATACAAAAGGAATTCTGCCAGTATAAATACCGGTCCCTCCACGAATTACCAATTTTTTATCTCCTGCTACATCCCAACGGAAGCTAGCTCTGGGTGAAAAATAGAAAGTGGGGGTAGGCCATTTACCGGTTGAATAATTCGTTGGTACCCCATTCTTGTTATTAAAGCTTAAAGCTGTGATGGAAGCGTTTTCAATTGGATTGCTAGGATAGGTTGGTTTATCTGCACGAATACCATAGCTTATTTTAAGGTTTGAACTTAGATTTACTTCATCTTGAGCATAAAAACTCATTTGACCATATTTCAATTCCGCCGCATAAGGAGCATCATTACCAGGAACCCTTGAGTAAGTTAAGGCAAAGGCAATTGGATGAGCTGCTGGGTTCATAAATTCAGCTAAAGAACCGTAAGTATAATAACTTGATGCTGCAGGCATATATTGATTGCCTATATATTGCTGTTCATACGCTCCACCCAGGGTAATCGTATGTTTACCTGCGTAGATATTGAAATTTTCAGTGATGTTGAAGATATCATTCTTTACATCATTATTTCTTGTGTAAGGGTCAGTACCTGCACTCATTACATTATTTTTTGCTCCTCCTGCATAGGTTGCGGCAGCACCACTTTTCAATGGGTCACCAATAATATCGATGAAAGGGAATATACTACTTTTGGTACTACGGGTAGTTTGGATTTTCGTATAGGTAGCAATCAACTGATTAGAGAATCTACCCTTCCAGTTGCTGTTTACCTCAACAGCCCCAGACCTTACTATATCCTTAAAAGCGTAGTTTGAATTTTCAAATGAAAACGCATTAGCTCCATTACGAGCAACTGATGTCCAGACATTTGCTCCAGAAGTTCCGCTATTTGGAACACTAGTAGAGTTTAATAATTGATCATTTGTGCTAACCATTTCACTATACTTTGCCGTAACCTTATGTACAGAATTGATATTCCAATCTAATTTGGCTAGTATTTTATAATTTTCAGTTTTAAAGTTTTCGAAATTATCATAGGAGCCAGTTTCATATTGATAGGTATTTTTTAAATAGTTCGAAAAACTCTTCAGAGAATCTACACTAACGTTAGAGGTGAGTGTGCTTGGAGATCCACCCTTTGGTCGGTAGTTGGTTCCGTATGGCAGGCCCTTTTTTTCATATTCACCATTCACAAAAAAGAATAATTTGTTTTTGATGATAGGTCCACCAAAAGTTCCACCATAAATATTTGTTTTTTGGTTGGTTTGAGTTCCAATATCTAGGTTACCTACTTTGGTTCCAATTAAACTTTGATCTTTATAATAAGTGTACACAGATCCTTTAAAAGTATTGGTACCACTTTTAGTAACTGCTACAATATTTCCTCCCGTAAAATTAGATTGTCTTACATCAGAAGGTGCAATATTTACACTTATTTCTTCAATGGCATCCAGTGAAATCGGGTTGTTACCTCCTCCTGGCAAAGCGTCTGCACTTAAACCGAAGTTGTTATTTAGATTGGCTCCATCAATGGTAACATTATTATACCGTCCATCTCTTCCTCCAATGCTATTACCATTTGCCTGTGGTGTAAGTCTAGTGAAATCAGTAATACTGCGACTGATAGTAGGCAATGTGGTAAGTAAGCGCTGGCCTACGCTAGTAGAAACACCGGATTTAACATTAGCAGAACTTTTTGCAGTTACAATCACTTCATTTAGTAGAGAAGACACTGGGTTAAGTGTTACATTGGCATTGTAATCTTCTCCCAATGACAAGTTAATATCTGTTAAAGTTTGTTGTTTTAATCCTACATGTTCAACAGTTACAGCGTAGGGACCACCTGGTCGTAAACCGGCCATGGTAAATGAACCACCTTTTTTTGAAACGGTAATGTACTTTGTACCGGATGGTATGTGCACAGCAACAATAGTAGCTCCTGCTAAGGATTCACCCCCAGTTTGTTTTATGGAGCCAGAAATACTACTTGTAGTTACCTGGGCATTCATTAAAAATGGTAAGGCCAATAAGGCTATTACCATGGGAAATAGTTTTTTGAAAGTCATAAATAAGCTGTTTTGTTTTCGAAAAGAAAATGAATTGTGGTTTAACTGTTAATGGTTTTAACAATTAAGAGGCAAATTTATGGATATTTACGCTGCTTTGAAATTATTTTAATACCAAATAATCCACTTTTTGCAGTAATTAACTATTCTATTAAAGGGCAAACCTTGTTAACTTTGCGCCTTAAACTAAAAAAGGATGCTAGATAGTATAGAATCTGCGATTGAAGCCATCAAAAATGGCCAATTGGTAATCGTGGTAGATGATGAGGATAGGGAGAATGAAGGGGATTTTATAGCAGCGGCACAGACGATTACCCCGGAAATCATCAATTTTATGAGTACCCATGGCCGCGGGTTGATCTGTGTACCCCTTTCGGAAGAAAGGTGCGATGCGCTCAAATTACCTGCCATGGTACCCGACAATACTTCGCTACATGCCACGCCATTTACGGTAAGTGTTGATTTACTTGGTCAAGGATGTACCACGGGAATCTCTGCTCACGACCGTGCCAAAACAGTACAGGCACTGGTTAATCCTTCTACAAAAGCAGAAGATTTGGGTCGGCCTGGCCATATTTTTCCACTTAGGGCCAAAAAAGGGGGTGTTTTACGCAGATCTGGTCATACAGAAGCCACGATTGATTTGGCCGAATTGGCTGGTTTTGAGCCTGCAGGTGTGTTGGTAGAAATAATGAATGAGGATGGCAGTATGGCAAGACTTCCCGAGCTAATGGAAATTGCCAAAAAATTTGACCTGAAATTAGTCAGTATCAAAGACCTTATCGCTTATCGGCTTTCCAAAGAAACACTTATTCAGGAAGCGGAACGGGTAAATATGCCTACCAAATATGGCGATTTTGAATTAATCGCTTTTCAGCAAATCAATACCGGTGAGATTCACCTGGCAATTAAAAAAGGAGACTGGCAAAAAGATGAGCCCGTTTTGGTTAGGGTGCATAGCAGTTGTATGACAGGAGATATATTGGGGTCATTGCGCTGTGACTGCGGCGACCAGTTACATAGAGCTTTAAAAATGATAGAGTCTGCCGGAAAAGGACTTGTATTATATATGAATCAGGAAGGTCGTGGAATAGGGTTGTTGAACAAGTTGAAAGCGTACAAATTACAGGAGCAGGGAATGGATACGGTGGAAGCTAACTTGGAACTGGGTTTTGGAATGGATGAAAGAGATTACGGGGTAGGGGCACAAATTATTCGACACCTAGGCATTAGTAAAATGAAACTCATGAGCAATAATCCACGGAAGCGTGCGGGCTTACTCGGCTATGGCTTGCAAGTGGTGGAAACGGTTCCGATTGAAATAAAACCCAATGAACACAATGAAAAATACCTGACTACCAAGCGGGATAAAATGGGGCATGAAATTCTTGGGGAGCAATAAATTTCGGAGACCTTGATTTATTGCTAATGTCTGATTTGTTGATGTCTGATTTATTGATGTCTGATTTATTTATCTAACATCCAACATCACAAAATCATACATCATACATCATGAATCAGCCATAAAATCATCCATCCGCCATTTCGCATCAGTCATTCTATTCTTGCTTTTGAATGGGTTGTAATTTTTTCTTTTCTTCTTCTGCTATCAGCGAGGAGGGGGTTAGTTTGTCAAAATCTTTTCGATAGGAGAGGCTGATACCGGTTCTAGTACGCTGGCTAACCAAATCATAATTGGTACGATTAAAACCAACCAGTCGAATACTTCCATCTTTTGACAATAGCCATTCTGCAGTAATATCGGGCGTTACTTGAAGGTTGTTATTTTTGCTACCCACATTTACTACATAAGGGTTGTTGTAATCAAGATTAAATCCTGCTGAAATAATTACCCTGCCGTTTAATAGCGTAAAAACAAAACCAGTTTTTGCGGCGGCCTGTAATTTCGCCACATTAGTTTCTAGTCCAAGTCCAGTGTTTAGATCGAGGTATAGGGAAGTGTTCTTAATATATTTTTGTAAAAATTTATTAAAGAAACCAGACAATGCATTGGAAACCACCCCCCCGATGGTGCTTGCTAATACACTATAGCCACTACTTGCGGTAATAAATCCCTGGGTACTACTGACGAAGGTATTAAAGAGGAGTAATGACGTAACCTGCTTGTTGAGTTCGTTTTTATCGTCCTTAAATTGTTGCAGCCTTTTAGTAATTACAAAATCACTTTTTAGGGAACTGGCATCTGGTAATTGAAATTCAAAATCAATGGCAGGTTTTAAAAGCGTTTCTGTTAAATGAGCAATTACCCGAACATCCTCTTTTTGATATATCTGTGAGCCTGCGGTGGAGATGGGCTTAAAATCAACCTTGTTTGCAAGGTACTCTGCTAGGATATCAATCCTAGCGTTGAGTGGGTCTCCACTCCACACGATGGTACCACTATTTACTGTAAAATATTTTTTAAGAAAGGTTTGGAAATTAAAGGTGTATTCCCCCTTCGTAATCGTATAGTTACCATTGATGGTGAGCGGCTCTTTATTTCCAACACGTATTTTGAGTAGCCCGTTTCCTTCTCCCTTAATGATATCACCTGTTGTCTCATCCAAAATCACATCAATTTTGCAGGCAGGGTTGGCCGTTAGTACCATATTTACCACTATATTGGTCGATAATTTCCCTCTAAATTGATCATCCATTTTACTTCCAAACTGAATAAAGTCAATATAATCCACCGAGCTACTTTCTACGCTGCTTCCACTCAGTAAATAAATATGGCTGGTATCTGCCTTAGAGGGTTCCCCACTGATATCCATAGTCATATTTTCTACTGGCCCATTAATGGTCATAGCAGCCTTGCCAATTACTTTTCCGTAAAACTGTGCATTGTCTTTTTTGGTAGTATTTAACACGGCGAGCTTGTCCGTTTCAAGTTTTATATTATCAAAGAAAAAATCTCGAAAAAAGTGGTGATTCATTTTACCACTGAGTGTTGCTATATTATTCAGTGTGTCTCGCAGTAAAAATTTTCCAAAATCAATTTCACCTGGATTAAAAATAATCGATTCATTGCCAAACAGGTACTTGCATCGGGTATAGTTTACTACCAGCGAACCGCTCAAAATATTGGCAGTACCAGTTAAGGAGAGGTTTTTTAAACTACCTTTTATACTAAGGTCAGCCGTATTGGCAATTCCTTTAATATTACTAAAAACTGCACCTAGGTAACTGTTTAAAAATGC
>CANJAW010000026.1:0-13850 GCA_947472215.1 Chitinophagaceae bacterium | reverse complement strand
TTAGTGCTCTTCGTGGATTCTTTAACGACTCCTATGAAGTGGATGATGCAAGAGGGCAATCAAATTATACCCCCTTGCTGTTTGAAGAATTTAAAAATAGAAGGGGGTATGATATAAGGTCTGAACTTCCCGCCTTATTTACTAAAACACATACTCAAAGAAGCAATCGCATTCTTTGCGATTATAGAATGACCATTGACGAGTTAATTTTAGAAAAATTTACCGGTGAGTGGAAAAAATGGGCTCATAGCAAAGGTAAAATTGTGAGAAATCAGTCTCATGGTTCACCTGCAAATACACTGGATTTGTATGGGGTAGTGGATATTCCAGAAACAGAAGGTACCGAAATTCTACGCATTAAATTTGCACCTTCTACCTCTCATGTTATGGGAAAGCAACTGGCTGCTTCTGAATCTGCTACTTGGCTCAACGATCACTTTGTATCTACACTTAGTGATGCTAAAAAGGCATTGGATGTATATTTTATTGGAGGCGTAAATCATATTGTTTATCACGGTACTACCTACTCACCTCCTTCAGAACCATGGCCAGGCAGGTTGTTTTATGCTGCTGTAGAGTTTACTCAGACTAATCCCTTTTGGAATAATTTTTCTGCTTTAAATACATATGTGGCCCGAACCCAGTCGTTTTTGCAGCAGGGAAAACCTGATAATGATGTGCTTTTGTATTTTCCTATTTATGATAAATATTCCGAACCCGGCAGGGACCTCTTATTGCATTTTGATGGAATGAAACCCGACTTTAACGGAACTTCTTTTGAA
The DNA here is from genome assembly GCA_947472215.1 of Chitinophagaceae bacterium. Lineage (GTDB taxonomy): Bacteria > Bacteroidota > Bacteroidia > Chitinophagales > Chitinophagaceae > Ferruginibacter. The sequence goes on along the minus strand of CANJAW010000026.1, from coordinate 13,068 downwards.
ACATCGGCTCAAATGATGCAAGACAAAGGATATGCATTTGATTATATATCCGATAGGCAAATATTGAATCTTCAAGCAGCCAATAATAAAATAATTACAGGCGGAACCGCTTACCAAACCATTGTGTTGCCCGATTGTAAATACATGAAAGTAGAAACGTTTCAGCATTTGCTATTGCTTGCCAAGAATGGAGCAACCATTATAGCCTATAAAAATTTACCTTCTGATGTGCCAGGTTTTGCCCAATTGGATAAAAACCTTACTTCCTTTAGAAATTTATTGGGTCAATTAAAATTTGTTTCAACTGATTTAGGGGATGTAAAAGCTGCATTGGTGGGTAATGGTAGGTTTTTAATTGGAAATAATTTTGAGGACTTGTTACAATTTGCTTCCATTAGAAAAGAACCGATGGCAGAACAGGGTTTGCAATTCAATCGACGTTTTAATGTTGCGGGGTCCAATGTATATTTTATAGCCAATCGAAACAACCAAAAAATGGAGCAATGGGTAGCGCTGCAAACAAAAGCTAGCGGAGTAGTTTTATACAATCCAATGAATGGTAAAAGTGGAGTCGCAAAGACTAGAAAAAATGCAGCAGGATTTATTGAAGCCTTTATTCAATTCAATACAGACGAAAGCTATATTGTTGAAGCAACAGCAAAGCCAGCCGTTGGCAATATTTATCCATATATTTCACCTGTAGGAGCCACCAATGAAATTACTGGAGAATGGACCTTGCAATTTACAGATGGGGGGCCAGTATTACCTGCAACTGTTCATTTTAATCAACTGAAATTATGGACTTCGCTGGAAGATAAAAGTTACAAGGTGTTTTCTGGCACTGCATCCTATAGCATTCATTTTAAAAAACCAGTTGGAAACGCCACACGATATTTGATTGATTTGGGTAAAGTATATGAAAGTGCAGCGCTTTACATTAATGGCAAATTGGTGTCGAAATTAATTGGCCCATCCTTTTCTATTTCTATTGATGCGAATAGTTTACAAGCAGATAATCTGTTGGAAATTAAAATTTCCAACAGTATGTCTAATCGAATTATTGAGATGGAAAAACAAAAACTGTTTTGGAAAAAATTCAACAACACCAATTTTCCCGCTAAACTTTCACAAAATCGTGGAGCCAATGGTTTGTTTGATGCATCTAAATGGGAACCAGCTATTTCTGGACTAGCAGGCCCTGTTACATTAACTCCTCTGCGTTAGTTAGTGAAATATAGCGGTATTTTTTTTAATCATTTTAAAAATGTAAGTATGAAACGATTGTTATTTTTCTTTTTGATTCCACTTATTGTTAGCCATTCTGTTTTAGCACAGACGAAGCAACATAAAGGAGTAGCCAAGGCCATTGAAATATTGCGAAAAGCAATGGTGGATGGCGATAGGGCTGCATTGGATAATTCAACTGCTGAAGGATTGAGTTATGGGCATTCGGCTGGAAAAATTGAAGACAAAGCCACTTTTATTGAAAATATCGTATCTGGTAATTCTGATTTTGTTTCAATTGAGCTGACGGATCAAACTATTTATATTTCAGGAAAAACAGCTATCGTTCGGCACAAGTTAAGTGCATCCACCAATGACAAGGATAAAGATCCAGGAACTGTAAAACTAGCTATACTTACTGTGTGGCAGAAGGATAAAAAAGAGTGGAAATTGCTAGCAAGACAGGCCGTAAAAATATAATGTTACTACCTTTTTCAATTTCATTTTTTTTAATTACTGGTCGATGATGAGCAAACTTTATATTGATTGTTTATGAGCCCAGGATTCGGTTACAATAAAAATTCATGCTAATGAAATATTACTTTTTCATTTTTTCAATAGGTTTAATAGCGCTGCTGAGTTCGACTATTTCTGTGAATGCTCAAATTGGCAGACAGTTCCCTTCTGAACGCAAAGTAATTAAGGATCCTATTACAGGAGCAACGCTGATTTTTTTAACTAGTACTCAAAGTGGAGATTCGAAAATTTACCAAACGCATAATCAGTGGACATCAGACGGTCAGTGGGTGATTTTTCGTTCCAATCGGGTTAAGGGAGAAGCGATGGCAGTAAATGAAAAATCGGGTGAAATAATTCAGGTTTCAGAAGGTGGTTTTACGGGGATGTTGAATGTTGCCAGAAAATCGATGAAACTTTATTTCATGCGAAATTTAAAAAGAAAAGGGGGATTGCCCAAGGAGGGCGATAGTTCGAGGAGAAGAGGTAATCTATCCTTAGAAATTGTGGAAGTTGATCTAGCAAAGCTTTTTGAAGATAGCAAGGCTGGCAACTTACAACCAGCATCCGTATACCAGCGGGTGTGTGGTACTACACCAGCTGAATTGGGTGCAGGGGGTGATATGGCACTAGATGGGGCAGAGGATTGGGCATATTTTAGAGTAGGTAAAGAAGAAGCATCCAAGCATCTTGTTCCAGGCACTAAAATGGAAAGCAATTTTGGGCCTCGAAATATGGGTGCTGGCCCATCGGGTTTGGCAGCTATGAATATAAATACCGGTGAAATTAAATATGTAGTCTCTGTTCCTTTTCAAGTAGGTCATATACAAACCAATCCATGGGTAGCAGGTGAAATTATTTTTTGCTGGGAGACAGGCGGAAAATCTCCGCAAAGAACCTGGACAGTAATGTCAGATGGTACAGGGCTTCGTCCATTGTATCCTGAAGCTGAAAATGAATGGGTTACCCATGAAGCAGTGATTTCAAGAGATGAAGTTGCCTTTGCAATTATGGGGCATAGGAAAATCCCTGCTACCACTAAAGTCATCGAAGCGGGCACAGCTGTCAATGGAGCCAATCCTGGTCAAGAAGCGGCTTGGGGTCCATCTGGAACAAGAGAAAAACCAACCGGATTAGGAATAGTGAATCTTCGTACTAGGGAAATGTCCATTGCAGGTCAAACTCTTAGTGGCAGTGGACTTTGGCATGTAAGTGGTTCGTCTGATGGAAGATGGGCCGTGGGGGATGATTTTTCACGGAGTATTTACTTGATTGATCGTCATTCTAGAGAAATGCTTTTGCTTTCTGCTGGACATAAATCAACGGCTGGGGATCATCCTCACCCTACCATGAGCCCTGATGGTACAAAAATTGAAATTCAATCGGCGATGCTATCGGCTGATAATCGGTCAATGAATATTTGTGTCATTCCACTACCAGAAGAATGGTTAAAAAGAAAGTATTAAATGGGCGCTCAACTTTTAATTCATCAATACTATGCATAAATTTTTTCTGGCGCTTCTATTTTCCATTTTCATTTCTGACCTAAGCGCCCAGACGAATATTGCTCCACATCCCCTCTATCGTGACCCTATTCATGATGGCGCTGCAGATCCAGTAGTTATTTGGAATAAAAAACTGAAGCAATGGTGGATGTTGTATACCAATCGCCGTGCAGCCAAAACCAATGATACGCTTGGAGTTAGGTGGGTCCACGGGACTAAAATTGGCATCGCTGTTTCTAAGGACGGCCTTCATTGGACTTACAAAGACACTGCTAATATTAATTACCGGAGAGACAGTGGATATACTTTTTGGGCACCTGATGTAATTGAAGAAAAAGGCATTTACCATATGTTCCTTACTTATGTGCCCGGAACTTTTAATGATTGGAATCATTCCCGCGAAATACTGCATCTAACCAGTAGCGATCTTTTGAATTGGAAATATGAATCTACGCTACCACTAGCCAATCAAAAAGTTATTGATGCTTCAGTATTTAAATTACCCGAAGCAGGATGGAGAATGTGGTATAATAATGAGCGGGATGGAAAATCCATTTATTACGCTGATAGCAAAGATTTATATCAATGGGAAGATAAAGGAAAGGCTATAGCAGCGAGGGGCGAAGGGCCTACAATTTTTTCATTTCAAAATAAATATTGGATGATAGTGGATGTGTGGAAAGGGATGGAAATCTATTATTCGGATGACCTGCTGAAGTGGTCCAAACAAGCGGCCCGTATTTTGGAACAACCCGGAAAGGAGCTGGATGACCAGGCTATCGGTGGGCATTGCGATGTGGTAGTTGATAACGGACATGTATACGTTTATTACTTCACCCACCCAGGGAGGAGTAAACTTCATCCTGAAAAATCTGGTTCAATGCAGGAAAGAAGAAGCGTAATCCAGTTGACTGAATTGTTTTTTGAGAAGGGCGAATTGCTGTGCGATAGAGATAGACCGGTTACTAGAAAACTTCAAGCACTTAAAAAATAGCAATTTTACATTGACAAAGAAAGTATATAGAATACTAAGTAAGTAGGCTGTTGTAAACTGTAGCAACGTATTTTTTATCAGCCTCAGTAAACCCTGATATACTTTCTAGTTGATGATGTTTTTTAAGAAAAAATTTTTCCTGTTGAGGTGGCCAGTGGGGAACTAGGTTTTTATTTTTACTAAAATACTATATATAATTACGTTGTATAAAAATAAATGATATGAAAAAATTTCAGTGGTGCGGGATGTTTTTAGTTATTATGATGTGGATGCCTCATGGCTTTGGGCAGCAAAAGCAAATCCAATACCTCTCCGGCACTGATACAAAACACACTGTTCAATGGGATTTCTTTTGCACGGCAGGTCGCAACAGTGGAGAATGGAAAAAAATAGCGGTACCTAGCTGCTGGGAGCAGCAAGGATTTGGAAATTACAATTACGGCCGCGATTATAAAACCAATGGAAAGAATGCTAGGTTTTATGATGAGCAAGGTATGTATCAATATCATTTTACTGTGCCATCAAAATGGAAGGGGCAACATATAAATATTGTATTTGACGCTAGTATGACGGATACTGAAGTTAAGATTAATGGAAAACTTGCTGGGGGCATTCACCAAGGTGCTTTTTATTGTTTTAAATATGATGTATCAGCATTGCTGGTTTTCGATAAGCCAAATTTACTTGAAGTAAAGGTTAGTAAAATGAGTGCGAATGCCAGTGTGAATAATGCAGAGCGGCTGGCGGATTACTGGGTATTTGGCGGTATTTTCCGCCCGGTTTTTCTAGAGGCTACTCCAAAAAAATATATAGAGTATGTTGGAATCGATGCTCAGGCGGATGGTAAATTCACTATGCAGGTATTGGCAAAAGGGATGGCGCAAAAAGGATCGGTCCTAACTATTATTTCTGATGCAAAAAATAAAATCGTATCCACCACAAAAACGATGATTTCGGGATTAGACAGTGTGCTACTGGTTAATGCCCAATTGCAACAGGTGAAAACATGGAATTCGGAGATGCCCAATTTGTATTCTGTCAAGGTGATTTTGCAGGATGCTTCGGGAAATAAATTATATGTTCACAATGAAAAATTCGGATTTAGAACCATTGAAATCAGACATGGTCAGGGAGTATATATTAATGGAACACAGGTGAAATTCAAAGGCACCAACCGACATTGCTTTTGGCCAGAAACCGCTAGGGCACTAAGTGATGATCAACAGTTGCAGGATGTTTTACTGCTAAAAGAAATGAATATGAATGCAGTTCGATGTAGTCATTACCCGCCTGATAAATTATTTTTACAACTTTGCGACTCATTGGGTATTTATGTATTGGATGAATTGGCTGGCTGGCAGAAAGCATATTCCACTAAAGCTGGTGAGCCCTTGGTAAAGGAAATGGTAGTAAGGGATATGAACCATCCTTCCATTATTTTTTGGGACAATGGAAATGAAGGCGGTACTAATAAAGAGCTGGATGATGATTTTGTGAAATGGGATTTTCAACACCGTCCGGTCATACATCCTCACCACAAGCCTGGTAATGAGTTTAATGGAATTGATTGTAATCACTATGAAGATTATTATAGTACCCAAAAAATATTAGCTGACTCCTTAATCTACATGCCCACTGAATTTTTACATTCCCAAGATGATGGTGGGGCAGGGGCTGCAATGGCTGATTTTTGGGATCTTCATTGGAAGTCTCAAAAATCAGCTGGCGGTTTTATTTGGGCAATGGTGGACGAAGCCGTCGTTAGAACTGATCTTAATAATGTGATTGATGCAAATGGGTTGAATGCAAATGATGGAATTATGGGACCTCATCGGGAGAAAGAAGGAAGTTTCTATGCTCTCCGTGAAATTTTTTCGCCTATCCGTTTGAGTATGCCAGTTCAATTGCCTGCCAACTTTAATGGGCAAATACCACTTGACAATCGGTTTCATTTTACCAATGCCAATCAATGTACTTTTTATTGGGCGCTGGTTAATTTCAGTAAACCATTTGACAGATTTGATGGGTATGTGGTAAAACAAAAAGGAACAATCGTGGCGCCGGATGTGGCAGCAACTAAATTGGGAATATTAAAATTAGATCTCCCTGTAGATTATACCCAGTATGACGCATTGGTTCTAGTGGCAAAGGATAATTTTGGAAACGAGTTGTATAAATGGACCTCAAAAATTAAAGACAATTGGTCATTGCTCAACAATTTTACAATGGATACCGCTGGAAATACATTTGTTGTGGAAACGGATAGTTTGTATAGCATTTCGGGTGGTGAGGTAACTGTAGTGTTGAATAAAAATACCGGCAACCTTGTTACCACTAAAAATACTGCCAACGATTACGTGTTGTCGTTTAACAACGGACCATTGTTGGTAAAGGGTTCAGCATCGCTAGTTTCCAGTAAAACATACAAAGAAGGTGCAACGCAAGTGGTGGAGTTTACTTATAGTGGTGATATGAAATACACCAAATGGAAGATCAATGCAAGTGGTTGGACTACATTAGAATATGAATACAATACAGCAGGTAATCAGTCGTTTTCAGGAATCAGTTTTAGCTATCCCGAGAATTATATTTTATCTAGTCGTTGGTTAGGTAAAGGGCCATACCGCCAATGGAAAAATAGATTACAGGGAACCAATATAAATGTTTGGCAAAATCTTTACAATGATACGCATACGGGTTACTCACCCAATATTTATCCCGAGTTTAAGGGATACTATGGTGAAATTAGTTGGATGGAATTAAGTACAGTAGAAGGTAAATTTTTTATTGCCAGCAGGGATCCTGGGTTGTTTGTTAGGCTTTTTGATTTTTACGCATTGAGTAGTGCCACCAAACCGCATCCCGAGCTACCGGTGGGAGATATTTCTTTTTTAGATTGTATTCCACCAATTGGAACAAAATTGGCAACTGGTCTTAACACCAATACTAGGGGTCTCGGTCCACAAAGTGAGTTAAATCATTTAAATGGAAATAAAAAGCGGTCCTTGTATTTCTATTTTGGGTTGCCTAAAAATGGCAGTAGCAAGGAACAATATAGTCGGCCTGTAGTAGATAATGTTTTTTAGTATACGTTTATTCAGTCTTATCTATGGCAGGAATTGTTGCAGCAAAATGATGCGCTAGTAATTGTTTAAATAGTTTTGGCTAAACTGTAATTACTGAATGTATAAATTAAATTGTTAGTATGATTGTCTATTTGAAACATGTTATTTATTTTAGAAAGGGCTTTTTTCGCATTGCCTTTTTATTGAATTTGTTTGGATGTTTTGTTTTGCCGATATCTGCTCAAAAACTTTGGCATGGTAAAGAAAGAACAATTCATTATCAGCCTGACGGCAAGGATTTTGTTTGCCTTAATGGCAAGCAACGCTTCAATCGGGCATTGTATGGAACTAACACAGCCTTTAGGGTAGAGGCTGGGGATCTACCTGAATTTGCAATGTATATGCCGGGGATGGGGGGTAATGTAAAATTCGGCCTTTCGGAAAATGATAGCAGTAAATGGCTAATCAATGCCGATAAGATAATAGCGCGTTATAGCCCAGGCAGAATGTTGTACGAGATTGAAGATAAAATGCTGGGGAGGGGGAAATTAAAGATTGTTGTTCTTGCAATGGGTGATGCGGAGGGTATTGTTATCAAACTTCATTTTGAAAATGCGTCACCTACAGTAAAATTAATCTGTGCCTATGGAGGTGCTTCCGGAAAAAAATTCAGCCGAGATGGTGATATGGGTCCTGATCCAGAAAGTAGTTTTTATTTGAAGCCAACCTATTGCACAGATAATATTTACAAGATTAGTGCTAATCAATTTAAACTTCAATATGGTACTGGAGTACAAGCTGAATGGGATCCTTATGTAAATAAAAATGTAGCCTCCGACACAGTAAAGCCGGTAAAGATTGGTAAAGAACAAAATATTGTTGGAGTTTTCCCTATATCAATGTCTTTACAAGTGGCGGATGCAAATCAGCAATCTTCCCCTAATCAGTTATATCAATCGAAACAATCCAATGTTCCAGTTATCGTGGGTAGTATGGATATTAGTAGTAGTGAACCTTATTTTTTTGTTATTAAAAATGAGGGGAGTGGTCAATCGTTCACTTATGCAGCATCCCCTCAAATTTTCAGTAATGCAGAAAAAGCTCGTGTAAATATTGCCGAAAGGGTAACTGTAGTTACACCTGATAAATACATCAATACCTTAGGAGGCGTGTTGGCTACTGCAGCTGACGCGATTTGGGAAAGTCCTTCGTATATGCATGGTTCAATCGGTTGGAGAATGCGTCTCAATGGATGGCGGGGCCCTTACGTTGCCGATGTATTAAGTTGGCATGATCGTGCCCAATCACATTTTAAAGCCTATTCACTTTCTCAGGTTACTGCTCCTTTGAATGGACCTGTGATAATGGATTCCTCCTTACACCTCGCAAGGTCATTAGAAAAAATGGGGACTTCTATTTTTAGTAGTGGATACATTAGTCGAAATCCATCTGGTGATTTTCGACCACATCATTACGATATGAACTTAGTTTATATTGATGCGATGCTTCGTCATTTTAAGTGGACAGGCGATGTCACATTTGCCAAAGAAATGTGGCCCATCATCAAACGACATCTTGCGTGGGAAAAAAGAAATTTTGATTCGGATGGTGATGGTTTATATGACGCCTACGCAGCCATTTGGGCTAGTGATGCATTGCAATACAGTGGTGGAAGCGTCACCCATTCTTCTGCATATAACTACAAAGCCAATAAAGAAGCAGCTGTAATCGCAAGGTTGATTGGAGAAGATGGCAGTCTCTACGAAGCAGAAGCTGTTAAAATATTAAAAGCTATCAATGCCACTCTCTGGATGCCTACAGCAGGCAGCTATGCAGAGTACAAAGATTTGTTGGGTAATCAATTGCTGCATCCCAGTGCCGCAGTTTGGACTATTTACCACGCCATTGATAGTGATGTGCCCGATCCGTTCCAAGCATACCAGAGTGCCCGTTATATTGAAAATTTTATTCCTCATATTCCTGTAATGGCAAAAGGGTTGGATAGTGGTTTTTATACTATCAGTACCAGTAAATGGATGCCATATGATTGGAGTTTGAATAATGTGGTAACAGCCGAGGTAATGCATACGGCCCTTGCCAATTGGCAGGCAGGCCAAAATGAAAAAGGTTTCAATTTGTTCAAAAGCGAATTGTTGTCAACTATGTATCTTGGTGGAAGCCCGGGTAATATTGGACAAATATCCTATTATGATGCAGCTCGTGGTGAAGCTTACCGCGATTTTGCTGATCCTGTAGCTATGACTGCTAGAAGTTTGGTGGAAGGGTTGTTTGGAATTTTACCCAATGCCCTCAAAGGAGAATTAATTATCAAGCCTGGCTTTCCTGCTTCTTGGAATAGTGCAATGATAAGTATCCCAGACATTTCAATTGATTTTAAAAGAAACGGAAAAGAAGACCTGTATACCATTTTTCCAAGGTTTACTAAAAAAATGAATTTAAAATTGGTGCTTAAAGCCAACGGATCAAAAATCACGGGGGTAACAGTGAATGGTAAAAATGTTGTATGGAGTAATGTAGGGGAAGCGATTGAAACTCCCACTATTGAAATAAATGCAGGGATGCAAAATAAATATGTAGTTAAAATATTTTGGTCAGGCACAAAGGCTACTACCCTTGGAGCAAAGGCTATCTATGTAAATGGGAGTCAATTGGATTGTCATTTCTCCAAAGCGATCATTCAAAAAATACTGGATCCTCAAAATATACTTGCGCAGGTGCAATTTAAAAATGACCAACTTGTAGCAGTGGTGGAGGGTTCAAAAGGTAGCCACTCGGTTTTCGTTCAATTAAAACAAAATGAATTTTCTTGGTGGCAGCCAGTAAATATTAATATCGTAGATGCGGTAGAAATAAATGCCCTAGGAAAGCAATCTGCAAACAAACTTCAGTTTACTGTTCATAATAATACAGCTGCATACATTAGTGGAAAGCTTTCGGTTAACAATGGCAATCATTTATTTGAAAAAGAGTTGAAACTTCCCCCTAGTCAAGTATCATCAGCGATAGTAATAGATTCTTCTTTTGTACTACCCGGTACTAATGAAGTTTCATTTTCATGGAATGGGCTATCGGTGCATCAGCATATAATCAATTGGGATGTAGATGGGGTAAGTGGTAAGACGGAGTCGGTAGATCTAAGCAACCAATTCAATGACCACGTTACAAATATTTTTAAAAACCAATATCTTTCTCCTCGTCCAAATGTGGCCACTTTGCAATTGCCCACGCAGGGTATTGGAGACTGGACACATCCTTTGAAAACTGTTGTTATTAATGATAGGGGATTAAGAAAATTGGCTGGTGGAAACAATCAGCTAGTATTACCTCAAGGGATTGTTTTCAATACACCTTCCGACACATTGAAACCCAATATACTATTTACCTCACAGTGGGATAATTATCCCAAAGAAGCCATTGTTTCTTTATCAGGAAAGGCTTCCCACGCTTATCTGCTAATGGCTGGTTCAACCAATCCTATGCAATCCCGATTGGTGAATGGTGCAGTGATTATTTTTTACTCTGACAATACTGCAGATACATTAGTGTTAAAAAATCCTGAATCTTGGTGGCCCATTGAGCAGGATTTCAAGGAGGATGGTTTTGCATTTACGATTGACGCACCTCGACCCATTCGCATACATTTAAAAACGGGCAAAATGTTTTCTGAAAAAGGGAATAGTATCGAAATCTACAATGGAAAAATGATTGACGGAGGAGCTGCAACAGTGTTGGATTTACCACTGGACCCCTCAAAATATCTGAAAGGATTGAAGCTTCAAACCATAGCAAATGATGTGGTAATAGGTCTAATGAGTGTTACCTTGCAGAGGTAATTTTCGGCTGCTTTGTTATTGCAAATAAATTTAACAGTAAATGAACGACAATAATTTCATTTTGGTTCCATCTGCACAAATGCAGAAACGCTTCGCCTCTATTTTGTGTACGAAAGGATTTACCGCAGATCGGGCTGAAAAATGTGCTGCAATTTTTACTGAAAATAGCGTGGATGGTATTTACACGCATGGGGTTGGAAGGTTTTCGAGGTTTGTGCAAAGTATTCAGGATGGATTTGTACATCCAATGCTATCGCCCACCTTTACAAACGGATTTGGCGGACTGGAACAATGGAATGGTAATCTTGGCCCTGGCCCATTAAATGCTTTACACGCTACCGATCGGGTGATGGAGCTTGCAAAACAACATGGCATTGGCTGCGTAGCATTGTCCAACACCAATCACTGGATGCGAGGGGGTACTTACGGGTGGAAAGCAGCAAAGGCCGGCTTTGTATTTATTGGCTGGACAAATACAATTGGCATTATGCCGGCATGGGGAGCCATCGATTCAAAACTTGGAAATAACCCACTGGTATTTGCTTTGCCTTTTAAAGAGGAAGCCATTGTGTTAGACATGGCAATGTCGCAATATTCTTATGGCGCAATGGAATTGGCGGTATTGAAAAATGATAAGCTTGCTGTAAAAGGTGGGTATGATTTGAGTGGAGAACAAACGAATGACCCGGCTGCCATTCTAGCCTCCAAACGCCCCTTGCCAATCGGCTATTGGAAAGGGGCGGGATTATCATTGTTGCTGGATATACTGGCAACTATATTATCCGCTGGATTATCTACGCATGAAATAAGTAAAAAAAAGGTAGAGAACGGATTGTCTCAGGTCTATATTGCAATTGATCTGTTACAACTAGGTAATCATTCTTTGATTTCAAATGCAGTGGAAGGCATTATTGTAGATTACCATCAGTCTGTTTCGGAAGATGACTCAAAAATAATTACGTATCCTGGGGAACGGGTATTGCAGAATAGAAATATTAACCTTGCCAATGGAGTACCTGTACTGCAGAAAGTTTGGGATAAAATAATGCAGTTATAGTAATGTTATTCAGTGGGTATCTTTTTGATAATTTTAAAAAAGTAGTTGTATTAACAAAATCAATATGAAAAAATATCTTTTAATAATATTCTTTTCCGGTCTTTTTCAGGTAGCATTTGCTCAAACGAATAGCCAAGTATACCTTTTTTCTTACTTTAAAAATAATGGCCAGGATGGATTGCATTTGGCATATAGCTATGATGGTTTGAAATGGAAGGCTTTTAAAAATGACAGCTCTTTTTTAAAACCGATGGTTTCTAAGGACAAATTGATGCGCGATCCTTGTATTATCCGAGGTGGAGATGGGAAATTTCATATGGTGTGGACAGTAAGTTGGAATGATAGTGGCATAGGGTATGCCAGTTCATCTGACCTGATTCATTGGAGCGAACAACAATTTTTACCAGTAATGCAGCATGAATCCACTGCTCGAAATTGTTGGGCCCCAGAGATTTTTTTTGATACAAAGAAAAATGAATATATGATTTATTGGGCTACTACCATACCAGGTAGATTTTTAGCTGGTGATACTGCAGGTGATGATAAATATAACCATCGGTTGTATTATACCATTACAAAAGATTTTAAGCAATTCAGTAATACAAAATTATTGTTTGACAATGATTTCAATGTAATTGATGCCACCATTCAAAAAAATGGTGATCAGTATTATATGTTTTTGAAAGATGAAACTAAAAATCCGGCACAAAAAAACATTCGCATTGCAACCAGTAAAAAATTAACCGGTGAGTATGGAAATGTTTCAGCACCAATTACCGGGAAGTATTGGGCAGAGGGGCCAACTGTTTTAAAAAAAGGAGAAAAGTGGTTAGTGTATTTTGACAAATATACC